>NZ_JAJNRP010000005.1:0-23855 GCF_021083625.1 Schaalia sp. lx-100
GTTGTTTCGCCGGCGGCGAGTGTTTTTTCGACAGGCGTATCCCCGCCAGTGAGGACGAAAGTGACCTCGGCTTTGTGGGAATCATCTGTCACATTCCACACCTTTGACACCACAATATTTCGTGTTGGCTGGTACACCGCATACGTGTGAAGCGTATTCGCAGCAGCAACATTCAAAATATCGGTGATCTCATTACCGGCAGGATTCCACTCATGTGAGAATGTGCGCTCTTCAAAATTGTAGCGTGAAGCGTCACTAGGAGTCGCTGTATCAAAGTTGTATAAAGGATTACCTTTTTCGCTTGGCTCATGCCAATGACGGAAATCCCATTTCTTCCCATCTATCCGAAGGGTCGGCTTTGAATCAATAACAGTGAGCTCTGTTGCTGGCTTATTATCAATGGAAACCTTGCCAGTGGCATAGAAAGTGTAATCCTGATTGAGTTTTTGACCCGCAGGATCCGAATCAGCAACACCATCAGTGATGGTTGCATCCGCATGATTCGTATGGTAAACCATGCGGGCACGTTGCCCCAGAACAACGGTGGAAGCATCAGGATCAAAGACATAATCCCACAAGGCAATACCCGTATGATCGCCATATGCGGCAATCTTTGACGATTCCACGGTATTTGATACGTAATGGAATGATTGCGCATCTGCTGGGGTCACCGTGTAATTCGATGCCATGTCAGCAGGTGTTGACTCAGTTGAGAGGATATCTGACGACGTGAGGCCGCGAGCAACTAAATATCCAACATGGCGATGAGCATTCTCACCGAAGAAACGAGAGAAGAAACCGCCTCCAGCAGCATTTTCTTTCTCTGACAAAGATACATTGACCTGCGAGGTACGAGGACCCGACAGGATCACACTCGACTGCCCTTCGATGACACGCACATCATCGCGAGCATTTGTTGAGAACTTGGCATCTGATCCGATAATGACATCTTTACGAGCGTAAATGGTGCCACCTGAGTGTTCTCCTGATGACAGCTCATGATTACCCCCTGCAAAGAATGCGTCAGTTGTTTTTGAGTTATTTGAAAACTCAGCGGAATGCGCATTGAGGTAACCGTCATTGAAAATGCCGGCAGTCATCTGCGTGGCATTATTGCTGATAATACGAGCCTTATTCGTTAAGGTGAGTTTTCCGAGGTTGTAGACCGCGCCACCGTAATTTGCCTGAGCATCCGTAATGCTTCCACCACGAATTTCCACTTCAGAACCAGCTGCAATGTACAGGCCAGCACCGGCACTATTTGCGTTCCACGTGTAGGCACGCGAATTGCTCAGAGTGGAATTTTCCAGAAGAAGGCGAACGCTTGTCTGACCCAGTGAAGCCCCAAGATCGGAACCTGTGCGGTGACCAACAGCGATGATGCCACCAACATGATCGGTCGTGAAACCGGTAAAAGTTGTTCCACGAATATGCGCCCGAGCGGATGCCCCATTCTCAAATGCAAGTGCGCCACCATATTTTGCAGATGAGCGCCAGGCTTCATTCCATCCAACACCATTACCGCTGAGGCGTGAATCAAAGAGATTCAGTTCACCGCCACCTACAACATCAATATGGCCACCAGCAAAAGCAACGGAAGGAATGTCCTTCATCGTAAATGTTGAACGCTCAATAGTGACGTAGGAGTTTTCAGTCATAATCGAGCCGCCAGAAGTACCAAAATACCCTGATGGCTCAGGCTGCTGCGGCAATTGTTTACCTACCAGCGTGAATGTGGAATCCGCGATGATGTTATGCGTCGAAGAAGTACCAGAACCTTCAAATTTGATGGCGCCACCTGTGTCAAAACCACCGATCACAGTGAAATCAGCCCGTTGGATATTGACACGAGTGCCATCCCCTGTTACCTCAATTGCTCCACCTTGGAGGCCGCCATCGCCATTGCTGCTCTTGAAGGTGTGGTTCTTGTCAAAAACTGTTCGTTCGTCGTTAGCGTCAGGATTAATGGTTAATAGGGAGCCGCCTTCCATTTTGATGGCGCCGCCCTCACCGTAATAGCCGCTGACATTTTTACCTGAGACGTTATTGATGAATTTGCCGCCGTGAACGGTGATCGTTGAGGTTCCTGAATAGATTGCCCCACCATGCGTATTTGTTGCAGGTGTTTTCCCTGCTTCCTGAACGGGAGCATCAGTTTTTGTTGAATTGTTTTGGAAAATTGTGTCCGTCATATTCAACTTTGCGTGCAAAGCATATACAGCGCCGCCGTCATAGAACTGCTTATTTGTGCCGTCCTCCAGTTTCTTGTCAAAAAGCTGGGTAGAGCCATTTTCCACAGTAACGGACTGTAAATTGAGGGTCGCATCATCGGTCAAAAAGAATAAACGTCCCTGAGCGCGCCCATCGATAGTTCCATGTGACACGGATAAAGTTGCTTGTGCAGATGAGACTTCGAACATGTTGTCAATACGAGCACCCAGACTCAAAGTGTGACCACCCAAGTCAAGAGATGAAGTACCTGCTGTGAAAACCAGGGGGCTGGTGATGGTGATATCGCTAGATAAAGCAATAGAGCTATCGCCGCGCGTCAAAGCTTCACGAAGCTCTTGTTCGGTACTGACATTTGTTTCAGCTAAAGCTGGTCGCATGTAAAGAAATAAAGCGACAAAAGCGAGTGCAATAGTGATACACGTCGTGTAGGTAATAGATCGAGTTCTCAATGAAGACTCCGAAAACTAGCAAGGAAAAAGATTTAATACAGTGATACTTTACTTGAAAACTAAAGCTACAGGGCATTTTTTTTTTTCATTCAATGACGAAATCCACAAAATTATTGCCCCTTGATCTTTTTGTTGAGGCTTTAGTGTGCTAGAGGGGCTTGATTCTTCCTTCTGTGCATTTCGCAGGAGGAAATATGTCCGCCGAAAGTTTGAAATGTGTCAAAATGAGCCGGATTATGCTCGCGAATAACGAGTATGGTCTATTGCGTATTGCGTATTGCGTATTGCGTATTGCGTATTGTGCGTAGCAGGGTGCCCGCTCGGTGGTAATGAGGCTAAAGAAAACGTATCGCGCCAGCTTTTATAGGGGCTTACCTGAGGATGTCAATATGAGGAAATGACGTGGACTTTTGTTCACGTGTGGTAAAGCGTCATGACTCAAGGCAGTGGTGAAATGCGGCGATGCGCATACAGAGGCTCTGGCTCATCTGATATGAATATCCACTAAAGCTACAATGAGATTATTATGTGTGCATAATAGGAAAATGATTAGCAGCAACGGCCAAGCTGATAGTATCACGCTTGGCCGGAACGCTACGTGACCCTCATGGTGGCCTCACTTTCACGCAGGACCTCAAAAAAACGTTTACCTAATATGAAAGGAAGGCCCGTGAGGGTATTTTAAGGTCACATTACTGGCCGCAAGTATTGTCATACTCAATGAGCATATCCACGCGGATTTGGTGACGGCCCCCCTCAAATTCCGTGGATAAGAACGAATCCATAATCATCGCGGCAAGTCCAGGGCCAACAACCCTTGCACCCAAAGCCAGAGCATTCGCATCATTATGCTGACGAGATAGCTGCGCCGTAAAAGGCTCAGAACACACTACACAACGCACACCCGGCACAGAATTTGCAGCCAAAGAAATACCGACCCCTGTGCCACACACAATCACCGCACGATCAGCTTCACCTGCGGCAAGCACTTCAGCGGCTTGACGACCAAAAAGAGGATAGTGGACACTTTGATCGTCATGAGTGCCAATATCAATCACTTCATGACCGAGCTGCTGCGCATACTCACGCAAAAAATCTTTCAGTTCCACTCCGGCATGGTCAGCGCCAAAAACAATTTTCATGAGGTGTCCTTTCACTCAAATATGCAATACATGAGGCTCTGTAGCGCTCTTTCCGTGTGACAGCGTATTGGATGGGCGCCCCTTCAACGGATAGACACGTCGTTGAGGACGTGAGTGCCCTCAAAGAAACGAAAACAATGACCTGTCATACCCGTATCAATAAGCGCTGGAAAAAACCACCAGGAATTTCGCGTAACTGTGCGGCCGTACCATTTTCAACAAGGCGACCTGCATCAATAACAAGAACAGGGGCCTCATCAGGAATACGGTTCACATGATGCGAAATCTCAAGAACTGTCAAACGAGGATACGTTTGACGTAAACGCTGCCGAATAAGACGCGCAGTTTCCTCATCTAACTGGCTGGTCGCCTCATCTAAAATCAGCACATCAGGGGCGCAAACCAAAGCACGTGCAATAGCCAACCGCTGCATTTGGCCGCCCGACACGTTCACACCCTCAGTAGCAATAGGCTGAAGCAAACCATCCGTATGGGAACGAACCCACTGGTCTAAACCGACAACATGGAGAGCTTCCCACAGTTTGTCCTCATGCGCGTCAGGATTGGACAGCAATAAATTCTCTTTCACAGAAGCTGATAAAAGCGACGGCCTTTGCGCGACAAGAGCCACACGAGAGCGCAACTGTGCGAGCGGATAATCAGACAATGCAATCCCACGATACGTAATTGAGCCACGTTCAGGATCCCAACCACGTGCTAAAAGTGCGCCGATCGTTGATTTCCCACTACCTGAAACACCAGCAACATACGTCCATGAGCCTTCAGGTAATTCTATAGAAATATCGTGCACATGTTCTGTACGGCCGTCATAACTAAAAAAGACAGAACGCATCGCCATCACAGGTGCGCCCGGCTCAGTATCTGTGCTAGGAAAATCAGAAAGAGAAGGTGACACAGCAGCCCCACCCTTGCTGTTACAGGAATTCGTTACGCTATTTTCCCCAGAAAAACGCGACTTATCGTCTACCGGCGGCTTATCGGTCACCAACGGAAGGGTTTCAATGGTACGGCGAACACGTTCAGCTGATGCAATGGCTTCATCTAAGCCATCAACGAAATCATCGACTCCACGCAAAGGCGCCCACAACGACACCCACATCAAAAGAAGCGAGACAAAATGTAAAGCCAATTCGGACAAAGGCGCCCCTTGGGACAGGGGAGCAGCATAGGCGCTGAAAGCCCCTACAAGAGCAATAAGAGCGCCCAATTCCACACTCAGCAGAAGGCCAGAACGCACACTCGAACGTAAACGAATACGACGACGAACAGCCTCAGCTTGTTTTTCTGCGTGTCGCCACTGAGAAAGCCGGTGATCTTCCGCCCCGAAACTCAAGATTTCACGCACCCCCTGAATGGAATCACCAAGGTGTGTAGCAATCTGAGCGTGACATTCAGCTAAAAGCTGCTGGTCGTGCCAAGAAAGAAGTCGTCCCACAGATGGTAAACACACCATCAGCAGCGAAGCTGCTCCCATGATTACTGCATATACCCAACCGTAGGTATTTCCTGCCCACACAATGACAATCGTGGGGACAATGATGGCAGATAAAGCCGGTGGAATAGTGTGAGCAAAAAAGACCTCAACGCGATCAATGTCGCGGGTAGCGCGTTCGCTGAGTTCGGCGGCAGCATTACCTTTCGTGATCGCAGGAGCTTGCGGAACAATCGCTCGGTAAAATTCGGTGCGCAACCGAGCCAACATCGTAAAAGCAACCCAATGCCCTGCGTAATGTTCCAGGTAACGCAGCAAAGCTTTGACCAGTGACAGGCCGAGCATCCACATCAGCACGGCAGATAAAGGTAAAGATAAAAGAGCTTCGTGTAACGAGGAAAGCGGCACATTCCCACGTGACGCAAAAACACTTTCAGATGAGAAAGTCCCAATATAATCCCAGTAGGCCTTGTACACAGAAAAACTGGCCAGCACGAGAATAGCGGTCATGAGCAGCTGATTTGCTATCCGCGCACAGATTGACAAGCCCCACATGAAACGAACGCCACCAGTGCGGGTGAGCAGCCACCCCAAAATGGACATCTGCGAACTACGCTCAGAAGCGGTTTGAAGGTTCTTATTCATGACTGGGCTCCATCAACTTCCGTCAAAGAACGATTACTGAGGGCATAGACGCGATCCGCGTCAGCAAGTGCGCTTTGCCGATGCGCAATCATCAGGACAGTGCGCTGATGGGCTACTCGCTGTAAAGCGTTGACGATCAGCGCTTCACCGGTCAGATCTACTTGAGATGTTGGCTCATCCAAAATGATAAGTGGCGCATGTGTGAGGAATACGCGAGCGATAGCAAGACGCTGAGCTTGCCCACCTGACAGACGAGAACCACGATCACCAATGACAGTGTTCAAACCGTGGGGGAAAGCACGTACCTCATCGCCAAGATTCGCATAATCAAGCGCTTCGTATAGTTCAGCGTCACTGGCCTGTGGAGAAGCTAAACGCAGATTCTCTGCGATGGTGTCATTCAACAGGTAAGTGCGTTGTTCAACAACAGCAATCCGTTGAGCCAAAACGCGACGTGTCAGAGTAGTAATATCGTCACCCTGTATGTAAACCTGTCCATGTGTGGGCTGAATATACCCTTGTATGAGGGAAGAAAGCGTTGATTTCCCAATTCCAGATGGGCCGACCAGCCCCACTTTTTGGCCCTCGACAATTTCCCACGTCACATTTTCAAGTAGCGCAGGGGCCTCATCCCAAGAAACTGTCACATCCTGCAAAAAGACAGCAGGTGGCTCAGAAGAAAAATCTGCTGGCCTATCGTGCTGATTCTGAGAGGAAACACCAGCAGCGGAAGCAACATTTTCACGTGCAACACGAGGAACAGCATCTGCTTCATATAAGAAAGCACTGAACTGTTTTTGAGTGGCACGCCCCCCGATACCGATATAGAAAAACTGGCCTATAAGATCAACAGGAGCTACCAGAAGCACAGTCAAAATAAAGAAAGACAGGACTTGCCCGACGCTCAAACTTCCAGCAGAGATCCCGCGAACACTCAGCACAGTAACCAGTACGAATGCTGCCAATGAAAACACAATATCCATGAAGAAAATCAATAATTGATTACCAGCAAGCAACTTCATAATACGGATACGGTGACGCTCATTTTCTTGCGCTAAAGAATCAGCGTAACTATTGCCAGCGCCAGCATAAACCAGTGACTCTAACGCATTGATACCCTGCAAAAATGATTGCCTGAGCTTCATCTGCGATTCACGGAATTTTTGACCTGTGCGCGCTGTCGTATGAGTAAAAATTCGCACGAGAATAGGGCCAATAATGATGAGGGCCGCCATCAGTAGCGCAGGTATGAGCCCCACGGTCCCAGCAATTGCGATACATACGATCAGAGGGGAAGTTAAAGAAGCAACAGTTGCCGACAAGAAACCACCACGATAACGAGCCGCCCGCATAGCTCCATTCGTTGCAAGATCAAGGATTTGTCCCGCACGTTCACGGATACGCAACGGCCCTAATGTGAAACATGCGCGTTGGCTCAACTCTCGAAATACTCGCTCCGTATGCGATTGTGTGCGCAATGAATGAGCAGTAGCCAACGCTCCAGCACAACCCGCGACACTAACGGATAGGACGGCGAGCAACCACCAGAAAAAGGGCAGAGAATACCCATGCAATATGAAATCAAGACCCTGACCAACAAGAACCGCAAGGGAGCAGGAAGCTGAAACTGTGACCCATCGGTACGCGATTTGCCGGAAATTTTCTTTTCGAGGAACAATCCCCTGAACTAAAGGATGCAAAGGAGTTTTTGCTGAACTCGTATCAGGCAAAGATGTTCTAGCAGCAGAATCAGACGAAAACGCATGACGAGCAGATGAGCTTGCCGCCGGCATATGCGTACCATTGCGAGGCATTTCAGTGTCTCCCTTGGAATCAATCACCTAATGGTGGGGCGCTCGCACTATAGCCGCGTGCAAATGAGGCGTGTCCTCAGCGTTCACATGTGGGCCTTATGGAGGGTGACCTGCGCCGGTGCGATAGAGGCAGTAAGGACTTACCTATTTTTCTGCGTATCTACATACAAGGCTATGGTTACCCTCAGTACGAACCTTCCTAGGGTATCGTCTGAATGAGCCACGCGATAGTGCCCAAAAGCTATTCTGACGTTCCGTAATAAAGTGTCTGAACAATGTCACAAAGACTAAGACTTGACATATGCGCATACCTGCGAGCTGATATATAAAAAACTTCCGTGTTTCCAAGAAACTGAAAACACGGAAGCTCACGTGGACAATTGCTACTGCAAAGGGAATTCCTTGGAGAATTTATCGCCAGAGAATGTCCCTGAAATCTTCACAGTTACCGGTGAAGTTTCATCTGAGAGCACGTAGCCTTTCACAAAGCCCAATGTTCCGCCCGGCTGAATTTCTTTCATCATGTCGGTAGCATCATAACCTTCAGGTTTTTCACTGAAATAGATGGCACTATCTAACTCAACACCATTTTGAAAGACCTGAATGCGGTAATCAAAAATATTGGATTCTTTATCCTTCTGATTATTCGTTACTTCCAGCCCCACAGCGACAGTGGGCTTTGATTCATGGTCAGCAACTGACTTAGTAACGGAAGTAATCTTGATGTGGTACTTGCCGTCAGCAACATCACCTTCAGCAGCCTCAGCGTCAGAAGCGGTCTTTGCTGCAGTGTTGGCTGGTTTTTCGGCAGGAGTAGACTCCGCTTTATCTGATTGAGCTGAGGTGCTTCGTGCAGAAACAGAGGACTGCAATGACTCTGCTGCTGAGTTCAATGCTTTAGCAAATAAATGCTGCGTGCCAAGGGTGATTGCGATACTCAAAACAGCTACGACAACAGTTGCGATAGCAAGGCCCCTGCCTTGACGCTTCCCTTGTGGTTTAGTGGCAATGACAGCGACAATGCCAAGGATCAGGGCAATCCCGCCAAGGAAGAAAGCGAAATTATTAATGATCGGAACCCAACTGATGACTAGCGCAAGAATGCCAAGGATGAGGCCAGCGATTCCAGAAACGGTTGTTGACTTGTGAGTAGCTCCATTGCTATACGTTGGTGAAACACCGCTCTCAGGAACTACAGGGGGGGGTACTCATATTGTTATCCTCCGAGGTCGAAAAGCCCTCAAAGCGTAGGGCTGTTAGTGAGTATAGTGTTTTTTCGCTGTACGGGAAAGTAAGAACAAAGTAAGAACGCTGTCTGAGCGAGTATGTAACGACGAGATTATTTCAGGCCCTGTGAAACAGTACGCAAAAACTTGGAAGAATCTCATGGGCTGAAAGTCCCAAAAAATCTAGATTGCGGTATATAGTGGACAAGTACGTTTCCCCTCAAGGAGGTCAAAGATGTCTTTCTTGTCCGATCGAATCGATCGTGCAGTTACACAAGCTCACGCATGGATCGAGGCATCTCGGCAATATCCCACACCCCGCTCTGCGCAACTACTCGCGGAAGTACTCGACCACCCAGGCGGCCTCGAATACACCGTCGCCTTCGTTGATGACGTGATTCGACCTGAAGACAAAAAAGTCGCAGCCGCCCACCTGAAAAACCTCGCACAGAAAGACACCTCTTTCTTACCTTCCTACCTGAGCGCCCCCGCAGCTATTGGCGGCCGCCTCGCTCCTTTAGCGCCCAAACTTGCCGCCGCAACAGCAAATAAAGTATTCGCTGCCCTCGTCGGAGATCTAGTCCTCGATGTCACACCCGACAAACTCGGCCGCGCAATAGCGAAACTTCGTGCAGACGGCTCACGACTCAACCTGAACCTCCTAGGCGAAGCAGTCCTCGGTGACGAAGAAGCAGCCCGCCGTATGGCTGACACACGAGAACTCATTGAACGAGACGACGTGGACTACGTTTCACTGAAAGTATCCGCAGTTATTGGCCCACACGCGCCTTTCGGACACGCCGCAGCAGTGAAAGACGCAGTTGAAAAACTGCTCCCCATGTACCGGATAGCAAAAGAAAAAAACACCTTCATCAACCTTGACATGGAAGAATACAAAGACCTCGACCTGACCATCGATGTCTTTACACGCATCCTTGATATGGAGGAATTCCTACACTACCGCGCCGGTATCGTGCTACAAGCCTATTTACCTGACACTCTTGAACGCCTCAACTACCTCACACAATGGTCTCAAGCTCGCCGCGCACGCGGAGGCGCTCCCATTAAAGTCCGGATCGTCAAAGGCGCGAACCTATCAATGGAACGAGTCGATGCCATCATTCACGGCTGGGAACTCACAGTACAACCCTCCAAATGCGACACAGACGCGAACTACTTAACCGTCCTCGATACGGCCCTCACACCTGAACGACTGGACGCAGTCAATATTGGAATCGCAGGGATGAACCTCTTTACCATCGCCTTCGGACTGGAAACAATGCGCGAACGCGGCGTAACCAGCGGTGTGGACTTCGAAATGCTTTCAGGTATGGCAACACCACAATCTCACGCAATACGTGACACCGTAGGATCGGTCCTGTACTACGTCCCAGTTGTCCGGCCAGAAGAATACGACGTAGCAGTGGCCTACCTTGTTCGACGACTCGAAGAAAATGCAACCCCCGACAACTTCATGTCGAATGTTTTTGACCTGGACACCGCCGACACGGTCCTCCTTGAAGAACAACGCTTCCGCCGAGCTGCCGACCAAGCGGAAAAACTCATCCACGGGCCTCGTCGTAAACAAAATCGCTGTGAAGGCACAGAACTTTTACCCGGTGTTGAGAACTCACGCGACACAGACCCATCACTGCACGCCAATATTGCCTGGGCAGAGGACATCGCGCGCCGAGTAACAACTTCACGTTTAGGTGAAGATATTGTTGCTGAACACACCGTGAACTCCCCCGAAGAAGCAGAAAACCTTGTAGCCTCTGTAGCAAAAGCCGCGCAAAAATGGGCACACACCCCCGCAGCGCAACGCGCAGAAATCCTACGGAACGTCGCGCAATCTTTCGAGGACCACCGAGCAGAACTCATCGAAGTCGCCGCAAGCGAAGCAGGTAAAGCTGTCGATCAAGGTGACGTGGAAGTTTCTGAGGCCGTTGACTTTGCCACCTATTACGCGCAACTGGCTCTTGACCTTGAAGCCCTCGAAGGCGCTGAATACACACCCGTCAAAACCACGCTCATCACACCACCATGGAACTTCCCGCTTTCCATACCTGCTGGTGGTGTACTTGCAGCTCTCGCATCAGGCTCAGGGGCCATTTTGAAGCCAGCGAACCTGACCCAACGCACTGGCGCCTACATCGCTCACCTGATGTGGGAAGCCGGTGTACCACGTGACGTTCTGGCCTTAGCGATTGCCGCTGAAAACGTGTGCGGACAAACCCTGGTTGAAAAATCCGATCAAGTAATCCTCACAGGATCTATCGACACCGCACGTCTTTTCCGCTCATGGCGACCAAACCTGCGCCTATTTGCTGAAACATCAGGGAAAAACTCAATCATTGTGACACCGCACGCAGATATCGACCTCGCGGTGAAAGACGTTGTTGCTTCCGCTTTCGGGCACGCCGGACAAAAATGCTCAGCCGCGTCCTTAGTGATTCTCGTAGGCTCTGTCGGATACTCACGTCGCTTCCAACGTCAGCTCATTGATGCGGTTCGTTCCTTGAAACTAGGCTACCCTGATGATCTTTCAGCGCAAATGGGGCCAATGGTTGAAGCACCTCACGGCAAACTGCTCAGCGGCCTGACAACTCTAGGTGAAGGCGAAGCATGGGCAATCAAACCACGCCAGATCAGTGATACGCTGTGGAGCCCAGGCGTGCGCGTCAATGTGAAACCTGGCAGCGAATACCACCTGACAGAATACTTCGGTCCGATCCTTGGTGTTATGCGCGCTGATACGTTAGAGCAAGCTATGCAATGGCAAAATGCGGTGGATTTCGGCCTGACAGCAGGTATCCACTCGCTGGAGCCCACCGAAGTAGAAACCTGGCTTGCAGGTGTCGAAGCTGGAAACGTATACATCAACCGCACCATCACCGGAGCAATTGTGCGTCGCCAGCCCTTCGGCGGCTGGAAACGCTCATGCGTGGGGAGCGGAACGAAAGCTGGAGGACCGAACTACCTGATCGGCCTCGGCCATGTCAAAGATGCTCCACTGGCACCTGCAGGACGTTCTTTGAATATCCCGATCTTCCGCAAGACTTTAAGTGCCATTACTCAATGCCCACATGCAGATACGGACCGTATAACAGCCATGCTTGAAAGCATGGAGGAAGCTATCGCCACGCATTTTTGTGCTGAAGATGTCTGTGCTTTAGGTGTAGAAAAGAACGTCCTGCGATATCTGCCAGAAGAAAATGTAGTGATCCGTGGCGGTGATAATCTCACCGATGCTATAGCTCTTGCGGTAGGCGCGTTAGCGGTCGACGCAACACCAGTACTGTCATGTGCCACAGAGATGCCACGCCCAATGGCTGAATTCCTACAAGAAAACGGGGTGAATGTGCTGACGGAAAGCGCTGAGGTTTTCCTGAACCGAGCAGCGGCTTTGGCACATAACCCACGCGGTGTGCGCTACCGTGTACTCGATGGGCAAGCTGACGCTGTAGCACAAGCAGTTCAGGGGAGTGTTGATGTTGCTATTTACTCTGAACCGGTGACTCACTGTGGTCGTGTTGAACTGCTGCCTTTCCTGAAAGAACAGTCAGTATCAGCAACAAATCATCGTTTCGGTAATCCGACGCAATTGCTCAACGGAATTCTCTGACCTTCATACTTCTGTTTTCCTTTGCACCGGTGGGGCAGGGTCCTTCGTGGCTCTGCCCCGCTTCTTACATTGATAGGGATTTTATGTGCCTTAAAAATGTACTTCCTCGGCGCTTCCAAGAGACTGAATGAATCAGGCGCACTACCGTTAAAGGGTGCCTACGTTTTTTTCACGTCCAACAAGTGTAAATACGCGACATGCAGATACAGCGGCCACTGAAAAAAGCCTGACATCTGATCGTCCTTTCGCTATGAACAACGCCATTGAGCAATGGCGTGACGATCTTGCGCGCATTACCGCAGATGAGGGAGGGGACAGTGCGCCACGCCTGACAATCGGTACTGCCCACCCCGGAGGATTAGCGCAACTATACGCGCATCACACGACACGATTGTCTAATCTGGTGCGTGAACCCGCATCACAGCAACGCGCAATGGAACGGGCACGCACCATCATTGCGCGCGCAGAAGACCTCACCATTCATCACGGCGTAGGACCCGTCCACTTATCAATCGGCAGAGCCTCATGGACCCAAAACGGGCAACGCATGTCCTCAGCCGTATTCTTACGTCCACTCCATTTAGAAAAAGACGGGGACGATGTTCTTTTAACGCTTCGCTCCGGAACAACACTGGCTCCTGTGATTCATGAGGCCTTAACAGCTTCAGGTGTTCACATCGACTTAGAAAAACTCCTTACACAAGCCACAACAGTTCACGGTTTTTCTTCAACGAAGGCTCTTGCAGCACTACGTGAAGCAGCTTCACGCTTAGAAAACTTTAACTTAACAGATGAACTGATTCTAGGAATCTTTGAGCATCCGGCTTCCACTTTACTTCGAGAACTGACCCAATCAAACCCGCTTTTGAGCACTCCACTTATCCGCGCCCTTGCAGGGGAAGTAGAAGCTCAAAAAAACTTCGCCGCGCCTTTACCCGAACCAAATCCTCATGATCGTGACCCGTGGAAAGAACGCGGCGCAGGTGACCTGACACCCCAACAACAAGACGTTGTAGAAACAGTGGCCGCAGGCCGTTCCCTCGTCATCAATGTTCCTGAAGGAGCCGACGGTGGAACAATACTTGGTGCCCTGCTTGCTGACGCTGCAGCGCACGGCCGAACCACCCTCCATATCGCAGGCTCCCCCTCACGAACAGCACGAGCTGAAGCACGATTACGTGAACTAGGCCTTGACGAAATTGCTGTCCGCATTGACGGAAGCACCGAAAGCGCAGACATTATGCGTGACCGTTTAACCGGTGCAATCGTTGATACGACAGGGGTGGAAGACCCCGCTCAAGTAGATGACATGCGTAAGCAACTTGTTGAAGTACGACATATGCTTTCGCAGCACATGACGCATTTACATAAACCCTTCCACGAATTTGGTGTGAGCGCTTTTGATGCACTTCAAGTCCTCACAGACCTCACAGGCGCACATCCGAAACCACGCACAAAAGTACGATTACGTGAAGAAGTCCTTTTAGATATTGCTTCAGACCGAGGCGAACGAGCACGTACCCTGCTGCACCGGGCAGCGACATTAGGAATTTTTTCTCGCTCAACCACGCACGGCGCGTGGAAAGGCATTGTGATTAATTCACATGAACAAGTCGAAGAAATCCTGACACGTGTTCAACGCTTATCAAAAGAAACCCTCCCAGCCTTACAGGGATATATCGCTGCTGTTGCCCGCGAAACCAAGATCCGCCCTGCAGAATCAATGGCAGCTTGGGAAGCTCAGCTTGCTATGTTCGCCGGAGTACGTGACGTTCTTCAAGTCTTTCAACCAAAAATATTTGAACGCTCCGCAGCCGATATGGTTTTTGCCACCGCTTCACGGCAATGGCGTAACAGTCATGGGATTTCCATGTCTCGCGCTGCACGGGGTCGCCTTGTCAAACAAGCAAAAGAAATGCTGCGCCCAGGAATCACAGTGAAAGACCTCCACAAGGAGCTTTTGCTTGTCCAAGAACGACGTGACGTGTGGCGTCATCACTGTGACGCAGACGGTTGGCCGACTCTGCCGCAACATATGGATGAAATCTTGCAAGTTACCCAGCAGGTACGTGACGATTTTGAATGGCTGTCACCTATTTTCTCGACAGTTCACCCAGAAATGTTACGTATGCCTTTAGATGAGGTGACCCGTATCTTTGATCGTCTGGCGGCTGACCCTGAAGGGGCGCATGAACTGCCGAAACGTGTTGCCGTCCTCAAAGCACTCACAGATTTAGGGCTGGACGGCCTTACGCAGGATTTACGCCAGAGGCATATTCAGCCTGAACACATTGACGCTGAACTTGACCTCGCATGGTGGGCCTCAATTTTAGCTTTGATGATTGCTGCAGATCCGTCTCTTGGTGGTTTTGACCCTGTTCATCTTGAAACGGCTTTAGCACAGGGCCGTGACCTTGATAAAGAACAAGTAGCAACACTTGCTCCGCAAACCATTAGTCAGCTTCGTCGTATGCGCCGCACGGCTTTAGCTGGAGCGCCTGACGCTCAAACGGATATTCAAACGGTCCTTGCAGGCAACGCTCATCCGGCTGATGTATACGCTCAACACCCTCTGGTGAGGCGACTTATTCCTGTGGCCTTGACAGTTCCGACACTTGTTCCGTGGATTTTGCCAGGTCAGGCACGGATTGACTTGCTGATTCTCGATGATATCGACATGCTTCCCCTAGCGGAATTGATCCCAATTATTGCGCGAGCAGAACAAGTCGTCTTGATCGCTGATGTGGATTCTGCCCGTGTTGGTGAGGCTGTACAGCAGATCGCTTCAGTTTTACCGACGATGCATATTCGCGTAGCGCCTACACGTTTGAACGACCAAGTGGCATTGCTATTGGCGCGTCACGGTATTGGTCATACAGGTGTGCCAATTCCTTGGACAACTGCGACGGCCCCGGTAACAGCCCTGTGGACGGAGGGGACAGGTATGCCTGCTCCCGGTGCTCATGCGGTGGAATCAACGTCGCAGGAAGTATCTGCAGTGGTCGAATCCGTTGTGGCTCACGCTGTTGAACAGCCTGAACGTAGCCTTATGGTGATTGCTTTGAATACGCGACATGCAGAACGTATTAAGGATGCGATTCACCGTGCTATCGCCACCGAAGTAGGGGTTGCGTCTTTCTTTGACCAGGCTGTGGTGGAACCATTCGTTGTTGTTGACCCGCAACAAGCGCGCGGTCTGAGCCGTGATCGTGTGATTATTTCTGTTGGTTTTGCAAAGACCCCGCATGGTCGTATTCTGCATGATTTCGGTATCTTCTCAACGCCTCAAGGCGTGAAGCATATGTGTGCCGTACTGTCGTGTGTCCGTGGCGATATGACCATTATTTCCTCTGTTCGCTCTGAGGAAATTGATCGTGCTCGTGTGAGCGCTCAGGGTGCCCAAATGCTGGTGGACCTGCTAGAAATCGCTCAAGGGCAGTCAGGGCGCGGGAATGATGCGTGGCCGACATTGGAAGCGGCTCCAGATCGTTTACTGGTCGATTTAGCGGAGCGTCTGTATGGCATGGGCTTGGAAGTAGTGCCGAATGTGGGTATTCCCGGAGGTTTACGTATTCCGTTAGCTATTGGGCATCCTGAGGTTCCGGGTCGCCTACTTGTCGCAGTTTTGACTGACGATGAAGAATACGTTGCGGAGCCGTCTTTGCGTATGCGTGATCGTTTGCTTCCTGCAATGTTAGAAGCCCAAGGATGGAAGGTGTACACGGCTTTATCTATGCCGGTATTCATTGATCCGGGGAAGGAAGCCGATTCTATTGTTCAGCTGGTTCTTGATGCTGTTGATGAGGTGAATGATTCACTTATTCAGGAAGTGGAAGTACCGCAGGTAGATGATGACATTGTGGAGGAAACAGTTATTTCTGTTGTCCCTTCTCAGGCTGAACGTGAAGCTGATGGTCTGCGCTTACGTCATGATGAAGTATCACAGGAAGTGTTGGCTCATGCTTTGCCAACAGAAAAACCTCTGGTGGTTACTCCGTCGCTGTCTGCGCGTAGTCCACGTCCGCCTATTGCTCAGGGCTTACCTTTAGCGGCTTACGGTGATGACCAGTTGGATGAATTAGCGCTGTGGGTACGTTCTGATGGTGTGGAACGCACAGATGATGAACTTGTTGAAGAATTACGTTCAGCGTTAGATTTACGTCGGCGTGGCGCTCAGTCGGATGCTGTTTTACGTAATGTTGTGCGTCGTACTGCGCCTACATCTCAACTCTCGCAAGAATCGCAGCAAGATGCTGGCGTTGAAGGGAACGCGGATCATTACGAGTGACGGGGCAAGGGCGTGACGCAGGAAAATGAAACCATAGCAGGTGATCGAGCTGTGGCAGGCAGGGCGACTCAGTATGCTCAAGGGCCGCGGAAACATCGTCGTGTCGTTATGCTCAGTGAGGTAGATCAGCGTTTACGTGAACATGGTTTGCCTGTGTCATGGGATGAGTGTGCAGGAGCCGCGCATGTTGCGGCTCGTTTATCGCGTGTATCTGAAATGAACGTAGGGGTCCCGCTTGGTGGCACAGGGAAAATAGGGGAGCCTCAGGGTGGGAATGAGCAGCGTTTACGCGAGGAAGTTCCCCCTCACTGGCATATGCCTTTGTAGGTATTTCGGTGGGGATTTCTACTGTGATAGGGCAGCTAAAGCGCGAGAGGTATGGTGCTGGGTGCTCGTGGTGCTTCTACGAAAAGGCACAAGCGTGTGAGCATAAAAGGATTATGTGAGCATAAGCCGCCCGTGAAAGGGAGTGTGAACAACCCTTTCTTTACAGCGCTTTCTGCCACCAAATAAGCCACCCGTGAAAGGGAGTGCGCCTCCCCGCACACTCAACGATATCCCGAACGTCAAATAAGCCAGTCGTGAAAGGAAATGCGCCTCCCCGTACACTCAACGATATCCCGAACGTCAAATAAGCCAGTCGTGAAAGGAAATGCGAGTATAAAGCGCGACGTATGGGACAAAGACGTATGGGACAAAAAGTGAGGCCCACCGAATACCATGCGGTAAGTGGTGGGCCATACTGCTTTCGTAGAGGCTTTGTGAAAGATCAGTTCTTTGCAGTGAGAGCATCACGAATTTCTGTGAGAAGCTGAATTTCTGCTGAAGGTTCTGCGGCGGCTTCTTCAACAGCTTCTTTTGCTGCTTGGCGTTCCTTGAACTTATTCATTGGCAGAACAATAACAAAGTACACTGACCCAGCGATCAGCAGGAAGTTCACAATAGCGGTAATGATTGTGCCCGGCTGGATGAGGGTGCCATTGATGGTGAATTCAAGGACATTATCGAAACTTGGCTTGCCAATGATGGAAGCAATCAGTTGCGTGATGAGGTTGGAGACAGCATTCACGATAGGAGTGAAGGCAGCGCCGATGATAACCGCAACCGCTAGGTCAATGACATTTCCACGGGAAATAAAATCTCGGAATCCTTTAAGCATCATCATTTTCTTTCTATAGAGGGGGTGGTCCTCCACGCGAATGGAGAACTACGCTCAATATGCCGCCCCCAGCGTAGCCTAAGACTTTTTCTGTGTCGCTACCGGGAAGGCGAAGGATAATTTTTCGTTGAGCGGAAGAAGCCCAGCTCGTTCCCTCTTTGGCAGCAGAAGATACGACGTAAATATTTTGGGCGATACGTGTGGCTGCGCACTCAGAAGAATCGCATGATGAAGGTAAAGCCCAGATATCTACAAGGTCCCCATTTTCAAGTTCTGGGGTATATGCCGCGTCAATGAGCAGGGGAATATCTGCAAAGCCGGGTGGGATAGCGCGTCCTGCAGGAGAAGCTGCTAGAAGAGATTCTGTGAGTATTGTCCCTGCTTTCAAGGAGATGCCATCCCACATTTCAGGAAGGACAGCATTTGGAGAAAGAAAATCCTCTGGAACATAACGAGAAGGAACTGGTACGGTTTTTAATGCGCCTTCTTCAATACGTGTTCCTGTGATAAGGGGACGGGCAGTTATGAGGACGTGACGTTCTTGCGTAGGCCAGAAAAAATAAAGAGCAGCAGCCAAAGCCGTCACGATGGTGAGCCCG
Source organism: Schaalia sp. lx-100 (assembly GCF_021083625.1). Taxonomy (NCBI): domain Bacteria; kingdom Bacillati; phylum Actinomycetota; class Actinomycetes; order Actinomycetales; family Actinomycetaceae; genus Schaalia; species Schaalia sp. lx-100. The sequence continues at coordinate 18,633 of NZ_JAJNRP010000005.1, forward strand.
TACAGGAAACGCCGCACAAGGGGCCAAGTATGTAAGAACCTCATAGGAATAGCAGAGCATATCCCCAAGAACACCAGAGATTTTTATAAGCATTCTGTGGAAAAAGTGGTGTACAGAATTGCCATCTGTGGATAGAGGGTATGAAAACACAGTGTTCCCTGATACTGATAAAGGATTTTCGCTTTCACTAGGTGGAGATCGCAGTTCAGTATCTTTACTTTTTACCTGCGGTGAAGTACTACCCACGTTGAAGGCGCACCTGCGGTGAAGTATATGCCGAATATGAAACTGAAAGATCAGATAAGGACAATTCAATGCGGAAGCAAAAGAGCATCAGAGTAACGGATCACGCAATTTATTCACAATCGCATAGCGGGTCGGTGTGAGAAAAGCATGTACAGGAATATCATGCCTTTCACGGGGCAAAAAACCCGCAGGTAACACCGCCTCATCATGTGCGACAGCAATAATGGGCACATGAGGAGGTACATGAGGTAAGACTCGGTCATACCAGCCCCCACCTTGCCCTAAACGAGTTCCAGATAAATCCACAGCAAGACAGGGAACTAAAACGATCAAGGAACGAGCAATAGTCGTAGGCGACATGACATTTCCACGAGGTTGTGCAGGAGCGCGCTCAGGTTTCCATAGGCAACCATCAGAACCGCTCTCATACAAAGCCCAGCGAGGAGTATCGTATGGATGCCCCTCATCATCAACGAGTGCAGGTAAAAGACAAGGACGTGAATTTTCGACAATCGCACGCACATCAGGTTCATGAGCAGTAGGAAAAAATACAGTAGGAATACCCTCTGAATCAGGTAGAAGCATCTGATGACATAAGGAACGCCATAACTTCAGGAGAGCGTCAGCTTCAGTAGTATCAGGAATACGCTTGTTTCGTAGAGCACGAAAATGAGCCCGCAATACGTTCTTTTCCTGTGTCACTGCTTTGCCCCTCACTTTGCTCTGCTAGTCTGGCAATTATGCCAGAACACGCTCACCATGTATGCCACACGGCACATCCTGCTACAAACGAAGGAACGTGTTTCTCGCCCGCAACGAAAGTAAAACCTCAAAGAATATTCCCAATTATTGGCCGCCACACACATCAATACGCGGCCACTGAAGCAACCGGCGTAGGGATGGGGATACCTTTTCAAGACACACAGGACCAAAAGATAACGAAACCAACCCGGTCCTTCCCCTTAAAAACTTATGCTCGACACTGAAAAACATGCTTTAGTCAAAGTGAATACAAAAGCCACTGAACCCACAGAAGCTGAAAGGACGACATGCGTACTGTTGCTGATTTTTATCAAGATTGTATCGCCGCTGTCAGTCAACAACCTCCCCTCGATGTCCAACTCGCAGACGCAGTGTCCTGCGTCCTAGCTGAGGATGTGGAAGCTCCTTTTGACCTGCCTGTAGCTGATCTTGCTGGTTGTGACGGATACGCGGTCATCGCCGCTGACCTGGAAGGAGCACGTCCGGATGCTCCCATCCATTTACCAGTTATCGAAGAAGTCTGTGCCGGTGACGTGAATCCTGCTGCGCTGATACCAGGCAACGCTATCCGTATCGCCTCAGGTGCTCCTATGCCCGCCGGAGCCAATGCGGTACTTGCGCTCGATTTCACCGATCACGGTATATCGCAGGTGGCAGCACGTACCCAGCCCGCAGTCGGTGAAAATATTCGTCGCCGCGCTGAAGATGTTGAAGAAGGCCGGGTTGTTTTACGTAAAGGAACGCGTGTTGGCGCTCGCCAAGTCGCATTACTTGCGGGAGTGGGACGCTCGCGTGTTTTAGTTCACCCCCGTCCGCGCGTAGTCATCCTTTCAATCGGAGATGAAATTGTTGAGCCAGGTCAACAAGCACGTCCAGGCACTGTTTTTGATGCGAACGGTCACGCGTTATCAACCGCTATCGCAGATGCAGGTGCTCAGACTTTCCGTGTCGCTGCGGTTCCTGACGAACGTAAAGCACTGCGTGAAACCATAGAAGACCAGCTTGTTCGTGCAGATTTGATTCTCACAACCGGTGGAATCTCCTACGGTTCAGGCGATACCGTGCGTGAAGTGTTAGGTGCGTTGGGTACTGTTCGCTTTGATAATGTCGCAGCCTGGCCCGGCCACATCCTTGGTGTGGGAACAGTAGGGGTAAATACGGATGGGAGTGGCGGCGTCCCCATTTTCTGTCTACCAGGTGACCCTGTTTCAGCTCAAGTATGTTTTGAAGTGTACGTGCGTCCAGCTTTACGTCATATGCAAGGGTGGACGGCTTTAAGTCGCCCGAGCGTTCGCGCACGTGTTGATCGTTCATGGTATTCCCCTCGTGGTCGGCGCGAATTTGTGCGAGTGCGTTTACTGGGTGATCCTCGCAGCGGTTACCAAGCGAAAGTGATGGGCGCTCCGGCTTCCTTGCTTTTATCCGCATTGGCAGATTCAAATGCTTTAGCCGTTGTTCCAGAAGAAGTAACGAATGTGCGTGCCGGTGATGAACTGCAGTGCATGGTTCTTGAATAAAAGAAAAGCATGAGGGGCGTTTCCTCGTCGCTTTTAACTGTCACTGGCCGCTGTCAGTCATCATGCCAATAGGTGAGGAAATATCGCATGGGATTTTTCCGTCGGACACACGTGTGGGGGCAATCGCCGCGCACCTATGAGTTGCGTGTAGATTCACCGGTCGCACGCGGATATATTCACCCTTTCCAGGGGCAGGAAGATCCCCGTACTTTAGTGATGCGTCCTATTGTGGGTTCTGACCATATGCGTGTGGATGCTGTGCGGCGCGCCAACTATCAATGGTTGGAACCGTGGGAAGCTACTTTACCGCCGGAAAACAATCAACCTTTTACGTCAATGGCGGCATTTATTCGACGCTCGGATCGGCTACAAGCTCGCTCGCAGGCTCTTTTCATGCAGGTTCAACTCGATGAGGAAATTGTCGGCCAGTTTTCGTTGAGTAACGTGCAGTGGGACGCTGCATGTATGGGCTCGCTGGGATACTGGATATCAGCGAAAGTAGCTGGACGAGGTATCGGAGCTTCCTGTGCTGCGATGATGATGGATTTAGCTTTAGGTGAATTGGGTTTACATCGTGTTGAAGTGTGTGTACGCCCGGAAAATGTGCGTTCTTTAGAATTGTGTCGGCGGATTGGGTTAATTCGTGAGGGACTACGGCCTCGATATCTGCATATCGCTGGCCAATGGGCAGATCACGTGGCATGGTATGCGGATCAAGAATCAATGCCTGAAGGCGGGTACGTGATGGCTTTGATGCGTGCGCGCGGGTTTGCGTGAGAAAGACGTGCGTAGGCGCGTTGTCAAACAGTCTCGGCGGCCCTATGCGGCAGAGCTTGGAGTGTGTGCCTACGCATCATGAAACGGCTTTCAGATGATGTATGAGAGACCAATGGGGCACGTGTGACACAAGTGATTTTTTCACAGAAAAGACCACAAAGAAACTCTCAACACGCGCGATTCTTTTCCTCATCCAATGCCTCCTACGCAATACCGTGTGACGTGTGGAGTATGGAGGAATTTTTATCGTCGCAGTACTGGGGGTAGTTATCTCACTTATTCCTTACCTCGTCACCCGACGAACAGCAATCGCACAATCACGTGAAATTGATAGATTCTCACCGCAAATGCGACTACTGAACACCTCCCACCCGCATACCGAAGAAAGCTGCACAACAGGACACGGCATTTTGCTTAACGGAACACGCCCTGTCCACTCACACAATGGGGGCCTTATGGCACACGAAAAAGGTTCACCACAATCCGCGCAATTCTCACGCGTTCACGTGGTCCGTGAAATTGCGCGACTACGTGCCGAGCGCGCCGCGCGACTTTCACGTGAAGCGGCAGGAGGACAACGCCGCATGATCGTGACATTTATATGCGCGGCACTGACAGTTATCTTAGGTATATCAACTGTGTTGGGTTCCCTTGCATGGGCATGGGCGCTGGCAGGAACGCTTCCTTTGGTAGGGGCTTTAACGTGGTCACGTGTAGCTGCTATGCGCTCCGAACGTCACAATCAGGCTGAAATTACGCGCCTGCGAGAACTACGTGACCAAGCCTCCCACGAAGTGACTGCGGAACCTCATGCCTACACAATCAATGGTTCTGTCACCAATGTTTCGACTGAACAAATCAAGGAAACCAGCCAATCAACGGCGCGCACAATCGATGAAGTAGTCACGCGCACCTCACAAACGCATACGGGAAAAACAGGCATAAACCAATACGACGAAAACGAAACGAAAGAATCCTCAGACGCAGCACCCGCTATCGCACGTCAATCTGAGGAAGAAACAGGCGCGGCCACAACGAGCGGAATGACATGGTCAGTGACACCGATTCCTGCGCCCACCTATGCGACTCGTAGCCGTGTCGCAGGACGCATGGTTCATGTTGATACGGATATGAGGGGTATTCCTCAAGTCAGCGCTCGCGTACCTGTGCGTCCTGTTGCGATTGGGCAGGTATCTGCGCCCACACAAACCACCGAGGAAGTAGTGGCAGACCAGGCTGTGCGTTTGGGCCTTGAAGCTGTCCTAGAAGCTCGTCGCGCTCAGTAAGTATTGTGCTCAAGTAACGGTGCTCGTGTCTGGTGCGGGCCAGAGCGCATATGCCACATCAGAGTCGTTTCCCATTTGGCGGTGCCCATGTGCTCTGTAGCCCCGAGTTAACGAACTTCTCGGATCGTGGTCAAGTAACGGTGGTCGTGATTTGATCGCTGAAATATCGTACCCAAGTAGGGGGATAGTGCCGAAGCAAGCGGTCTGAACAGGGGTGTGGGTTTGAGGTTGTCCATCGGAGATGACGAAGCATTTGACGAAGGCAGCCCGAATAGGGGGCTGGCTTTAAGCGTGAAATATAGGACTGCGCAAGGCTAAGCAGTCCGCTCCGAATAGTGGCCGGACTTATATTTTTCGATGCCGTTTGAAGGTATGTATAACGTGTCGAAATATGACGAAAGAAACGGTGAAGAATTCACCCCGTGGTTACTTCAGTGCTAAGATGGGTGAGTTCCTTTGGGGCTATGGCGCAGTTGGTAGCGCGTCTCGTTCGCAATGAGAAGGTCAGGGGTTCGAATCCCCTTAGCTCCACAATCACCCCGTGATTTCGTTGAGATCACGGGGTTTTCATTGAAATAAAGCGGAAAATAGCAAGTTGCGCAAATTAGGACTTTTGCAGCTTTTGGCATATGTGG
>NZ_JAJNRP010000006.1:0-198271 GCF_021083625.1 Schaalia sp. lx-100
GAGAGTCCGAGTGTGAAAATGAGCAGAGTGATGGTGGTGAGTGCGGCCTTGCGTTTCATGCCTTTGAGTATAGCTATCTTAAGGCATTTGTGTGTGTGTGGGAACGGCCAGTCATTGCCAAGGCCCTTTGTGATAGGGGTGCTGGGTGACTGGCCGTTTACCGTTTGTTGAGTGCGGGGCGTAGGGTCACAAGCGCCAGATAGGAGTGTTTTAGGTGTGGTTCACCCCGCGCAGTATGACAGTATCAGATTTTCTCGCCATATGTGCGACAGACGGAAAAGGGGCCGCTCTCGCGTATCACGCTCACACACGAGAGCGGCATAACAGATGTCACTAACATCTAACGCTCATCATACTTTTTGTTGTGTTCGCGCGCAATTCGGGCGTTCACGCTGGCCAGATCGTAGCCGTGCTCGGTTTTGATGATGTGGTCGCGCTGTTTCCATTTAGCGAGTAGCGGGGCGCTGAGCTGTGGGTGTAGGCGTGTGAGTTCTTGGCATTTGAGGTACAGGCCGGGCGTGTTCCATGTTTTGAGTGCGCGCAGTTCTAGGGCGGTGAGTGATTGTTTCCAGTGGCTGGCGGTTTGCCATGTGGTTTTGCAGTTTTCGCAGACGGGTTTTGCTGCGTAGCCGTTCTTGGTGGGGTTTTGTGTGACGTTTCGGGTTTTGCATATGGGGCAGGGGCCGAGGTGTCGTGGCGTGTAGCCGGCGAGGTGGGTGATGTGTGCGAGGATGCGCGTGATTTCTCGTGTGAGTGTGTCCCACATGTGGGGGTCGCGTTCTTCTAGCACTGGGGTTTCGTGGGCGAGGCGGATGAGCGGGTCAGTGTGGTGTGTGAGGCCGTATTGGGCGCACCATTCTGCGGCCCACGCGTTGAGGTCTGCGAGGGCGCGTATGTTGTGGGGGAAGTTTTGGTGCGCGTGGAGGTGTTGGTCGAGTGTGGGTGTGGCGCGCGTGTGGGTGCGGGTTGGGGCCGGTGAGTGTAGGTGTGTGTCTGGCGTGGTTGTGGGTGTGATTGTGCGCAGTGTGATGAGGTGTTGGGTTGCTGTTTTTGCGTTCACTCGTGGGTTCCTTTCACTCACCGGCCATTACCGTTTGTTTACTTTACTGTGGGACTAGTTTGGTGTTGTTTTTAGAATGGGGCTGGGTCGTTTGCGCTGGTGCCCCAGGGGTCGTCGGTGGGTGTGGCGTAGGTGCCATTGCGGGCCGCTGACGCTTGGGGGGCTTGCCCGTTTTGTCGCGGTTTTACGCCCAGAAAACGCGGGTGCATGACCTCTAGGCTTTCGCGTGTTTGCCCGTCCGCGGTGGGGTAGGTGTCAAGCTTGAGGGTGCCGGTAACGCTGACCGTGTCGCCTTTGTGGAGGGTTTCTGCGAGGTTTTCGGCTTCGTACTCCCAGAAGGTGGCGCGTATCCACAGGGTTGCGCCTTGGTCTTCCCACTGGCCGCTGGTCTGGTTTTTTTGTGCGGGTGTGGCGCATATGGGCAGGGTGAGGACGGCTTTGCCGGTTTTGGTGAATTTGATTTCGGGTTCGGTGCCGAGTCTGCCGGTGAGTGTGAGTGTTGCGCTCATGGTTCTTGTTCTCTTTCTGTCATTGCCCCGCTAAGCGTGCTAGGAGGCGTTTTGACGGACTTTTATCAGGTTTTGGTATGTGGGTGCCACTTGGGGGGTAAAAGTCGCTTAGAGCGGCTTACGAGTGATTCTAGGGGCATGTGAGAGGACGGGGCCAAGGTTCGACGGTTCTCGTCCTATCGCGTTCCATGCCACCTCATCGGGGGCCGGGTGGCCGTCTTGGATGGCGAGGATGAGGTTTTTTCGCCACAGGAGCTCAACCTCTGGCTCATCCTCTAGCCCATCGGGGATAGGGATTCTCCCATAGGCCTCTACGCGCCTTTGGCGGATGTCCCGGTGCATCGCGTTGATGTCGCAGGGCATGATTGGGTGCCGGTTTTCCGCGTAGTACTTTGTGACGATATGGGTTGCTTCATTGAAGCACAACGTTTGGTCGAGGGCTTTGGACCATGTGACGATCATCGTTTGGCTGACCTGACGGCGGTCCACACTGGCGCAGATGGCGAGAATTTTCGCTATTTCCTCGTGGGTCATCATGACGCGTCACCACATGGGCTAGCGTCAAGGTGTGCCCACTCGTTGCCGGGGGCCGCTTGGTCTTGCTGCTGGTAGTGCTCAGCGAGGGCGAGCCAGTCGGCAACGATCTCATCCGTGCTGCCTGTGCGCCTCGCAGGGAGCGGCTCATCTTCCCACGACCCGGCGTTCAGCCACGTTGTCGGGTGCTTGGTGTACTGGGCTTCACGGTTAGGGTCTGCCGCATAGCGGGCCGCGCCTTGAATGATAACTTCCGGGGAGGCTTCCTTGATGGCTTTGTCCCACGCGACCCGCGCACGCAGTTTGCCGACTTTTCTCGGGTATGCCTTCCAGAAGCGCTCGAAGTCTTTTTCGATCCGACTCGCGGAGTGGTCGCGTGTGTCTGTGAGGGCAATGAGGGCGAAGGGTTCCGACTCGGGTTCCGGCGTGGGTTGGGGCGTGTTTTTTTCGTCGTTTGGGGCCGAGGTTTGTTCGGGGATTTGGGGACGGTTAGAGGGGCTTTTCTTCCTTTTGGGGGTATGGGTTTCTTTTTCTTCTTCTTCTTTTCTTTGTATTACTTTCTTTTCTTCTTCTTCTTTTTCTTTCCTTAGGGGGTCTTTTCCTTCTTTTTTCGACGATCCGCTTTCCACATTTCCACAGGCAGTTTTACACAGCCCTGAGTGTGTTAGAGGTAACAATTTGTTCGTATTAGAGGTCACATCAGTGTAATAGCCATCACAAATATTTATTCCAGAATGTGTTAGAGGTAACAGCTTGTTCGTGTTAGAGGTCACAAATGCGCATTTGTTGGAATCTTGAATTACTTTGTTCGATCTTTCTTCGCCAAAGTTACCATTTCGTAATAAACCCTCATCCGACCCCTGAGAACACGCGCAATCCAGCGCTTCCGTACTCACCCAGTTATAAAAATCGACCACGTGAATGATCTTGGCCGAATCCGCCATATAGGTGATAACAAAGCCGGCGAGCTTCAGCTCAGCCAACGCCAGCGCCACATGCTCTCGAACCTCATCACCCTCGCGCGCCTCAGAGAGCAGATGCTCAGTGAGCGTGCCTGCGTCTCCGACCCCCCATGCGTCCACGTGCTTCAAAATCTCAATCAACGCTACCTGTGCGAGCGCAGACAGCCCCTGATAACGCTCACTAGAGAGCAGGCGCGCACTTATCTTACGATTACACATACAAAACACAACCTTTACGAAAACATTACTTACAGTGTGGTGGGCGACAATACGAACCGAAACACGTACTCGCCCTTCTTGCAGGTGCCGTCCTCGCGATAAAACGCCGGGCCAGCCACATGAGCCGAATCATCATCTACCCACACGCCCGCATCGGTCAGCCCGTCCAACATGGCCTTCACGCTCGGATACGTGTTCGCAGGATCAGCCCGCCGCCTGTGCGCATACTGCACATACACGCTCACCATGCACAGGCCAGCAACCGGCTTGATGCCCTGTGAGAGTGCGTGATAGCGTGCGCGGCGACGCAACATGCGCGTGCGCTTTGCTCGTACTGGCCAGTGGTGGCGCGCGTTAGCCGACAAGAATTCGCTTGCCGGGACGCGCACGATCAACGTTTGCTCACTCATGGCCTACCCACCTCGCTCGCGTTCACCTCTAGAGGGTGGGTCCCTCGCCATGCGCGCTCAAGGTGAGAGATCGTCGCATCCGGGTTGTGTGGGTACCGATACAGTGAGATTCCCTTGTAGTGGTCTTTGCCCGGCTCGGCGGGATGAGCTAGCGCCAGAGTGCACATGTCCCGCAGGACATCCGCCCGTGTGCCCTCGCACGCATCCTCTAGTACGTCTAAGCGTTTCGCGCGGAGCACGTGCTCCACCCACATGAGCAGTTCGTCAAAATCCGTTTTCAAAATGGGCAGGGAATAACATATCAAAGCCTTCCCGCCCTGTACGCGGGCCAGAACGCATTTTTCACGCGGCTTAAAACTGATCCCAAACCCCGTAAAATGACGCAGGACCTTGATTGCCGTTAGCCCGATAGCGTTATACGAGGGGATGCTCGTGTCAATCGGTAGCTGTACCGCGTGGGCGAGAAAGCGTTTCCGATTCTCCACATAACGCCCCCAGCACGGGGCGCATATCCACCAGTAGTTAAACCGCTCCGCGCTGGTTAGTTTCCCGTCGCACAGGTAGCATACGCGCCGATCAATGAAGCTCGGGTGCATGTCCTCGTATGGGTCTTTCGTTGTCATGACAGGCCTCCGATCCGTTCTTTTTCTCGGCGCTCACTCTCACGCGCGCACTCCACCAAAAGGCGGCCAGCTTCCTCGGCGTACAGTTCGCGCCAGTAGCGCGTTCTGCCACGTGAAGCCCAGTGGGTGAGGTTGCCGAGGTCTTTTTTAGAAAATGCGAGGACTTCGGCCCATTCTTTGAGGTGGGTTTCCTGCTCACTGGTGATAAACCGCGCATCTGATGCCTCTGGTGCCGCTGATGCTGCTACAGGCTCAGACGCGGGCGCGGTTTCGGCGGGTTGTGGTTCGACATCTTCTATCACCTCGGCCACAACCTCCACCGGCTCCACCTGCTCTACATGAGGCTGTGCGGGCCGCGATTGCACCACAGGCACAGGAGCAGACTGCGCGTGAGCAGGCCCATCCTGCGCGCCTTCTAGCTCATCAGGCGTATAACGCACACCAAACAGCACATCCGACGCGCCCTGACGACACACCTCCGTGATCGCACGAGAACGCAGCATCTGCAACGGGTACTCACTCCACGGGCCTTTGCGCCCCCATAAGCCCGCCTGCACAGCCTTTTGCTGATCCCACGTGACAGTAAACGTGAAATCCGGGTCGTCGCGGCGAATCAGCTCCGCTGTCACGCTTTGCCCGCTCTCACGAATACGTAGACGATGCCCCGCTTTGCGCACGAGAGATGCCATCAGGTCAGCGCTCATGGATGGGCGGCCGTTAATTACCGTGATTTCGTTGAGTACCGTTACTGGGGGGATGTTGAACGCGGCCCCGTACTCTATAGCAATCAGGATGTTCTCGGGTTTACGCGCATACGAGGGGGGCAGCATGTTTGAGGATGCCAGCGCTTTCGCATACGAGATGCGCGCGTGCATTGATTCCGCGCTTAAAATCAGATCACTCACTGTCAATTACTCCATTGTTCGTATTGTTTTCTGTATCATCGTCGGTGTTGAGGGTGTGTGCGGCGGCTTCCAGCATCGCGCGCGCACTAGAAAACTCACCCAGCAGCACATCTTCCTGCTGTGGTGTTTGACGCACGATCACCGATGGCTCACCCTCCCCGGTCAGGTCCACAACGCCGGGTGGGATTTCCCCGCCAAAACGCTCAATGAGGGCTTCCATGCGAGCAAGGCTCGTCGTGGCTTCAGGGAACACGTAGGTGGGTTTGCCGCCGTGTTCTACGCCGTTTTCTTCACACCATGCGACAAATGCGAACGCGTCCGTGATTTCAAAACGCCCTATGCGGCGCGGCTTGCCCATAGATACGGTGGCTACGCTCTCGCCCGCGCTTGTGCGCGCGTGCAAGCGGTCCCCCGGTTGCATCCCGCTCTCACGCAGGTGTTCTTTCGCGGATTTTTCAGCCGCTCCCACACGGGAACGGATCAGTTTGGCTAGTGCGAGAGTGCGTAGCGCCATGCGGGTCCTCTCACCTGATATAAGCTCACTCATCCTGCTCGCCTCCCCTCGTCCTCGTCGTCCCATGAGTCCTCGATGCACCGGTCCCGCCAGCTCTCATATGCAAGATCAGCAAGCGCTCCGATGTCCTCGCCCGGCTCATCGTCCTCGTTCCACCACTCGTAAGGCTCATCAAGCACGCTGTTTTCACTCATCGTCAGCCGCCTCATCCGTGTTCTCGGGGGTTTCCTCTTGTGAGGCTTGCTCTAGGAGGATGAGTGCGTCGTTGATACGAAACGCGGCCTGCGAAAGCGCCTTATAACGCTCCGCGTCCTTTTCTCGGTCGACCTCTAGTAGGACAGCGTGCAACGCTTCCCGCACAGTTTTAATAGTCAACATTGTTTTTCTCTTTTCAATATCACGAAATTTCACTACAACACTTCTTGATAGCGTGTTCGCACGCCACCACGAGGAAGCGCCCTCACTCATCCGCTTTTTCATCCGATACCTCTCGTTTCCCTAGCTGATACAACGCCAGCAAGTTCGCGCCAGCGATAAGCCCGCCTGCGGGGATGTGCCACAGTGGAATGTCCTCATTGGCCGCGCCGATCACCATGAACCCACCCACAAGGAACGAGAGCCACAGCACCATATCCCGCAACGTGCGCGCCGTCTGGCGAAGTAGGCCACGCCAGAAAATACGCTGTTCCCGCCCGATTTTGGGCGCACGAAACCCGGGCCTTTGCCTTCTCATAGTCTTTTTTCTTTCTCTTACGCCCCCAACACTGGGGGCTTTCGATTACTCGCCGCTTATGCTCGCAGCGTTAGTCACCGGGCGGCCAAACCCATCAATATGCCGCCTGTGAATCCGATACATTGGTTTAGACGTGCCCGGCTTGACCATGCGAGCAGGAAGCGCGCCCTTAGAGATCAGACGGCGAACCGTTTTCGCATCCATCCCCAGCAGTATCGCGGCCTCAGCAATCGAAAACCACTCCTGCACAACCCCGCTCATGCCGCACCACCTAGCCCATGTGCGAGGATGAGGCGCGCCCGCGTTTCCAGTTCTTCGGGATGAATCAGACCCCGCGCGGCCTGACACAGTTCCATCTGCCTCGTGGCCTGCCTGATCCGCGCGCTGACCTGATGCTCTACCGCGCCCGGCTTAACCGTCTCCCGCTTATGAAAATGGTATTCCAGCGTGTCTATGGCCTCGGTCTGATACGCCACGATCATGCGTTTGGCATGGTCGTTTCTAGCTCTGCTGGTGCCGATGGTCGCCAGCCACATGGTGAAAGTCCGCCGACTAACCGCCACATAGTCACGAGTCTTACCGTCCGACCCAGTTATGGGCATCATGCTCATGGTTGCCCACGGGCGGCGCTTCAAACGGCGGTACTGCGCCAGATAGTCAAGGCCGAGCGCGTCACACACGGGCATAAGCGCAATCTGCGAGCCGTCGCCATTCGTGATAATCTCTGCCCCATAGAAGGGGATTCTGATAACATTGGTCATAAGAAAAATCCTTTCTTTCTTAGCCTCAGATGGTCTCGTCATCTGGGGCTGTCGCTTTCTTCCGTGTTATCGCGGACAAGGATCATCACGTCGTCGAACGAGTGTCCGAGCCCTGCTTGTAATGCGCCTACCGCAAAACGCGCGGTAGGTTGCTCTTTTCCTAGCCAAACCGCGCTGAAGAATTGGCGCGTGATTCCCATTGCGGCAGCGATAGCCGCATGAGTCATTCCGGTGTTTTCTACGAGGTAGCGGAATTTTTGAGTCAGTTGGACTTGAGTAGACAAATGCTCTCCTTTCGATTAGTCACTTTGCAACACTTTTGTTGCGACATGACTAGACTAGTGCTCGTAAAACATCCTGTCAAGTCGAAACGCAAAAGACTATGCATAGTGACTATATGTGCTGTACTATAGATATATGGATATAAAAGATTGGTTTCAGGAAACCGTTAAGAGTGAGAGCATTAACGCGATTGCCCGTAAAGCCGGCATTAATCAGGTGACCCTTAACCGGCAGGTAAACGAGGATCGACTCTCTGCCGAAACAATCGCCGCAATCGCCCGCGCCTACAAAAAATCAGTTCTTGACGCTCTGGTTATCCAAGGACTACTCAAAGAGGCTGATCTCGTGTCTTTTGTCAGGTCCGTAGAGGTACAAAAACTTACAGACGAGGAACTTGTTGCCGAAATTATGCGACGATTAAAAGAGTGTCCTACTGCGGAGACTGCATTTGATGAGCCGTTTAGGGATGTCAGATAAGATGCGTTATCCAATCGAAAACTCCTTTTAGTCTTTACCCGAATTTGGGTAGATTGTGTGCATGGGATCAAAACCGCTACCAGTAGGCGACTTTTCACAGACAGTCGCCAAAACACTCAGTCACTACGCAGACCGAGCAGGTCTTAGCCAATCTGAAATCGCTAGAAAAACCGGCATATCACAGAGCCGTATCATTCTTGAGAGCGAACAATCGCCCGCTATCAGTCATACCAAACCGGCGCGTTAAACCCCGCCCACCAAGAAACTTCTCAACAAAATACTGCTGACCACGCCCAGTAACCTTCGGGGTCTTACTCACCGTAACATGACCATCCGCATGAGTAACCGCCGTCTCCTTGACCTCAAACAGGCCCAAATCAATCGCCCGCTGAGTCGGCATATTCCGATCACTCCCCTTACGCTTGATGAGATACCCCTTCTCACGCAGCCAGTTAAAAAGCCGCTGACCACCAATATCCACACCGTTCCCCTTAAGAATCTTCGCTAAATCCCCCACGAGGATTGATGTTTTCGACGTGGCCACAGAATCAGCGAAAAGGACTTTCGGCGCATCTATCGCGGCTTGAGCTTCAAGCTCCCTGCGTTTGGCTTGTTCTTTTTTCAGTTCTGTGGCGATCTTGATGATCGTGTCCGGGTTTAGGAGGACTTCTTCGATTTTTTCCGGTGTCATGTACGCGCCATGCCTACGGACAGAGGGGAGGACTTCGTGCGTTACCCAGCGCTTGAACGCCTTGGCTTCCGGTTTGCGGCTTCCTAGGATGAGGGAGTAAAGACCGGCCTCGGAAACAACGTTGAGGTCGTGACCCTCATTTGAAATGAGGGTCCGTTCGTCATCGTCTAGACGAGTTATCGCCTGTGACGGGTTTCCGATTTCTAGGATGCGTGTCACGTCGGCTACAACGAACCACGGTTCGCCGTCGCTTCCGGTAATGACCCGGATGCTGGTGCCCTTGTAGTCGAAGGGTGTCATCTGGTTCATGATTTTTTCTTTCATTTTGTGAAGCACTCCTTACAAAGTGTGCGGTCAATGAGCTTGACCGGATTCACGTCCACAGCTTTGGTAAAGCGGACTTCGGCCTCGTGAGTGAGCGCGCTTGCAGTTGTTCCGATGGCATGCGCAACGGCTGTTAGCTCTCCTGTTGAGAAGGCAACTTCGCCTCTGCACTTTCGTCCGAATACGTTCGGATGCATCTGGATTTTGTTTGCAATTTCCTTCTGGTCGAGGCGGAATCGAGCAAGCTCTGCTCTTACTACGCCGGAAAGTTCTTCGTCAAGGGTTGCAAACCCAACTCGGTTTACGATCATGAAATTAATTATAAACCCATTTCGGTTTTTTGCAACCTTGTTCGGTTCGTGTGTCAGAATATATACATGGCTAAGGCGAAGAAGTTGCGACCGGTTGATGACCAGATCCGACTGATACTGCAGGCAGCGGCGCGCGAAGCCGGGTTAAACCAGTCAGAGATAGGGAGTCTCGCCGGGATGTCCCAAAATCGTGTTGGCATCATTTTTCGCGGTGAAACTCCACCGGCAACAGTAGGGGAAGTGAGTGCCATTTCAAAGGTGGTGGGTCTTTTGTCTTGGGAGGTTGTCAGTCGCGCTGAAAAATCGGCCACTACCCAGACCCCCAAACCGAGCCTGAAAATCATCCCCACACCAGAGCCAGAGCCAGAAGAAGAAGCGTTACCAGACTTTTCTAAGCTAGCCGCGCGCCGCGTCACCAGCCGCCCCCAATACGACCACGCCCACAACCACGACACGACAGGCGAGGAAAGCCAAGACCCTAGCGACTACGGGTACGACTGGTAGACCCCCGCATGTGGAACCCGTGGCACGCGTTACGTGAACGCGCAGACCTCGCCCTCGTATGGACCGACCAGCTCCCTGACGGCGCGCTCGGCGCAACCGACGGTAGACGCATCTACATGACCAAACGCCAGCTACAGGCTGAGCGCAGGTGTACGCTCACGCACGAACTCGTACATGTGGAGTGGGGGCATGACGGGTGTCAGCCGAGCGCGATAGAACGAAGCGTGCGCGCAGAGGCCGCACGCAGGCTTATCGACATTGACGACCTGACAAGCGCCCTCATATGGGGGCACGACCCGGATGAGATAGCAGAAGAACTGTGGGTGGATGTAGACACGTTACTGGCCCGCCTTGAGTCCCTGACCGAGGGTGAGCGGGCACGGGTTGAGCGGGCGATAAAAAAGCGTGACGAATCCCTTTAGGACCAGATTAGGACCACGCGTTTTTGACCCCTGTTTTTCCGCATGATTTAGCCAGTCGAAAGAGAGTCCCGCCGTCTCCGCAACCGCCCCGTGATTTCGTCGAGATCACGGGGTTTTTCGTTGGGGAGCCCCATCTGTGCTGACTATCTGAAATAGGAAATGCGCTTCAGTGGAAATTCACTGCGGCATATATGGAATTTGAGTCCATATTCAGATGCGACAAATGTGATGTAAACATCATGGCATGGGTATATGAAGCCTCTTTCTGCTGCTGACATATGGTGAAAATCAGTCATAACAGGTGGAAAAGCTCCGAGGTGTGATCTATTGCCTATCTGTGAGTTTGTGTCAAGGGCACTTATCCGCGTAAAGTTATTCCCAGCCAAACGGCACTGCGCTCGTAGCTCAATGGATAGAGCATCTGACTACGGATCAGAAGGTTGGGGGTTCGAGTCCCTTCGAGCGCGCGGCGGCCCCCCTCGGTGAGACCCACCGGCGGGGGTTCTGCGTATCACTTCAACACAGCCGTATATCGCAATCATTTAGGCATCCTCCGCTTTCGGTTACGCCCCGCGTATCTCCTTCAGCGTATAGCTCATTTCTGGGCACACTCTGTGGAGAACCCTAAACTATCCGCCTTATTTCTTATGAAAAGAAATCTGGGTTAGCGGACTTTTCGTGTTGGTTTTTATGGTGTTTGGTCTGCCTGACACCCAAGCGCACACCAAAGATCATGTAATCGCGTAACCTCATAAATATGACTGACACGCATATCCCCACGCGCACACTGAACGATGGCACAAAAATTCCGCTCATCGGACTTGGAACCTACCGGCTCAACGGTCCTACCGGTGTTCAAGCAATGCTGCACGGAATTGACATAGGCTACCGCCTGCTTGATTCTGCCTTCACCTATGAAAATGAGGGTGCAATCGGTGAAGTTGTCCGTCGCTCACCAATACCGCGCGAACAACTAGTACTGACATCAAAACTGCCTGGCCGCCATCAACAATACGACGAAGCAGTAACAACAGTGCATGAATCCTTATACCGCGCGGGTCTTGACTACTGGGACTTATACCTTATCCATTGGCCCAACCCAGCCCGAGGAACCTACGTGGAGGCTTTTCAAGCTCTCATAGATATGAAAGAAGCAGGCCTGATTCGTTCAGTCGGCGTATGTAATTTCCTGCCAGAGCACCTGCACACGCTGAAAGAACACGTAGGAGTACTCCCCAGCGTGAACCAAGTGGAATTACACCCTCGTTTCAACCAATCTGCTCTGCGCGCACTCCACGATGAACTGGGAATATGCACGCAATCATGGTCGCCTTTAGGCCGCAAACTTGCACTCGTCCACGCCCCAGTTATTTGCGCACTCGCTGAAGAAACAGGTCTAACCCCCGCTCAGCTCATCTTGCGGTGGCATTATCAACACGGTGCAGTGCCGCTGCCAAAATCTGCGAACCCTGAACGTCAAAAAGAAAATGCGAATATTTTCCATTGCGAGCTATCACAATCACAGATGGAACGTATCGACGCGCTTTCCCTGCCCGACGGTCGAATGGCCGGCCAAGACCCAGCGTTTTATGAAGAATTCTAAAAGCTACGTGAATCTGGAACCCTACTTCACCAACGTCACACGATAAACATTTGTTTCACGCTGCTCAAAACCACACCGACGGTACAAACGATTTGCGGCTTCGCGTGAAGGACGGGAAGTGAGGTCCACAGTTCGTGCTCCAAGGCTTTTTGCATGCGCCAAAGCTGCTTCTACAAGGGCTTGCCCGGCTCCTTGGCCACGTGCTTCGCTGTCAACGACAACATCTTCAATCCACGCGCGCACACCGGTAGGTATTTCAAATGTGGCTAGCGACAGCATGCCAAGGATAGGACGAGAATCATCCTCAACACGCTCATTTGCGTCAGCGCAAGACGTAGGAGCAGGAGCCTCGCCACTGCGGAAAACAAATACGTGAACACTAGGCTGGGCAACAAACCGTGCAGTAGCTTCTGCATCCAGTGGTTGCGCGCTGCGTGAGAGTTGCGGAATAAGTCTTTCCATCGCGCGGACAAGTGCGGGGGAGGACTCGGTAATCAACTCAACGCTCATGTGGTGGCTCCTTGTGTACGCGTTATATGCGGCTTACGTGAAAATACATGTGAGGGTGCGCGCGGTTTCGCAGGCACATGCTGTAAAACACCTGCATAACGAGCCTACACGCTGCACTGTATTTTTGTGGGTAAGGGCAAAAACGCGTGTCCGCTTGAGGTGACGGAGATTCTTTCGTGTCCTTGAGTCTGCACTTCAGGACTGGCCAAATTATGCTGCCTGAGGTAAATGAATATGCGCTAAAGCAGTATTTTCAACTGAAAACTTCGGTAAGTGACAAGCAAAAATCTGTGTGACCTGTTGCTGGACTTTAGCTATGAAAGTACTGTAATTCTTTATGAATGTGCGCGCACGGTCCAAAGCATCATAAGGTCGCCCAAAGACAAGAAATGATTGTCCGAGGTAATTCACAATGAATAATGAACTATTTGTGAGGACGCTTGCGCTCCATAAAGACAAACCCGCCATAACGCCTGCATTTGTGAAAGTGTACGACAGCATCATCACAACAGCAGCAACGATGGCGTAGCGGATACCTGTGCGAATGACAGAGCCTTGCGAGGCAAAAACTTTCCTATTCATCAGGTAATTAATTGTGCACGAAATAGTCCGTGCAATGACTACCGGCACGAAAACCCCACCTGTTATTGCATTCAAGGTAAGCAAAATAGTGTATTCGGCAGCCGTCGATGACAACGATGAAGCCAGGTAGCGCACAGGTCGAGCGATACGATGCACCACTGTTTGTGCGCTGACGCATATGCTGTGAATACCCGTTGTTTTTTGCATACTTTGAGTGTGCGCAGCGCTTTTATGTGCCATTTATGACGTAACTATGAATAACCTGTGAAAGTATCTGCCCATTCGTTAGAGGTCACATTCGGTTTACGAGAATCTCGTATATAACAGCGTATGTAGGCTGTATATAACAGAGCCAGTAAACGATGAAATTTACTGATACAGGCGGCTGGATATGTCAGCCGTGAATAACACACCCTGCTGACGCAGTGACAGCCTACGAAAATCCTATGTAGAACCTGTGAATTAACGACCGTGTATTCAAGAGCTGTACGGTCAATACGCTGAATGTGGGGTGTTTTGGCGTGACACTAGGCGCTGAGCGTCCGTGCAATCCAGTAGGTGCACGAAGCTTATTCCTTGTCGGGTTGCTGCCCGTCATGTGCAAGCCAGCGACATTCGGTTATATCCATGTGCGTAAAAGTCGCTGTGAAAGAAGAATCTTCAGGGCTACACGCGTAGATTCCAAAGGAAATTTCATCCTGTGCTTCCCACATGTGACATATCCTCATCTGTGTGAAGGTAATACCGTCAACGGAACATTCAATACAAAAATCCTGTTCCCTGCGACTTAAGCGGTACCACATGGATTTCACAGAAGCATCAATCGCTGTGGTTGCCCAATCTGAGTACCCATGATTAGTGACAACACTGCCAAGATGTTGAAAATCCTCATTTTCGTATTCTATGGAGCCTTTGATCCAGTTCTCGCTGTCCAAGTACATAACGACGCCGCATTGGTCGAAACGATGCTGAGTGTCAAAATGGGTCTGAACGACAAATGAAAAATATTTTTCCGATGTTTTCATTTGCAATACGGGCGCGTTGTCATTTCTGAAGTGATAGTACGTGCGCTGCCATAAATCTGTGTGCGCAAGAGTAGTAATTTCAATACGTTCAGGACTTATGTGGTACTTGCTAGGTTCCCTGATCCACTCTAAGCGAGTGACATCAAACATTTCTTTTCCTCTGTAGTAGTTTCTGTGTTTGTCACCTGTAATGATGAACGTCGTGACAGCACACATGCTGTCTCAACATGCGACGAATATGTGGACAGAAAAAGCAAACGATACGGCCAGCTATAAGCGTCTGGTCACACAGGTTGATTTCGATTGCTTCTAAATGAAGACCTCCGCAATACGCAGAGGTTTTCGCTGGTTCATGAAAATTTAAGGATCGAGATGGTTTGCGAGCCACTGGTAAAGCTCATTACAAGAGAGCGTGCCGGATGCAACATCAAGAATCACGTTGATGAGTTCTTCTTGGCTGTAGGTGAAAGAAAGTCCGTTGATCCTCAAGAAGGTCATCATCGCCAGCGTTCCGATACGTTTGTTTCCATCAATAAAAGGATGATTGCTGACCAGTCCGTACCCCAGCTTTGCTCCTTTTTCTAAGAAACTTGGATACAGGTCATCTCCGGCAAATGTTTGAAACGGCGCGTTGAGTGCTGAATCGAGCAGTCCCTCATCACGGATGCCTTGTACGCCACCAAAGTGGTCAATCAGTTCTTGATGAAAGAGCAGAATCTGGGAGTGGGAGAGGCGTTTCATTTGGCAAGCGTCTCATAGACCAGTGCGTCTTGAGACATGAAATCACGAGCAACGCGCAACGCTTCATCATCAGAAACTGTCTCGCTTGCTTCCACAGCGGCAAAGTCTAAAACGACATAGCGCGGCGAATTGTTCTTCAAAATCACAGCGCACCCGAACTGGTCCACTCGTTTAGTGACCTCAGAAAAATTGCGATTGGCTTCGGATACCGAAAGCAACGTATTCGTATCAATGTTCATCGCTGCTACCTCCTTACTCCAAAGGATAGCAGATTTTACCTATAAATTTAACCTATTTTGGAGTCAAACACTATAAGCACTATATAAAAGCTCGCCCGGAATGGACCTTTGCAGGCATCTATTGTAGATGACGGTATCTCAGCGCCAACACCAAAAAGCGAGAAGAATCCATCAACGCACTGGACGCAAAAGACGAAGTACTCCTCACCATCATGGCAAGGCTTGCTTGGCAAGAAAGCCAATCGCTATCTCAAAACATCAAACTAGGCATTCGGTGCCGCGTACCCAAAAAAGACCTGTTCCTACAAACACACACTGTGCGCAAAAATGTCACTAGCACAATCTGTAGAACAGGCATTTTAGCTGGATACTACCCCTTGCGTGACAGCACACATGCTGTCTCAACATGATCTGTGTGGGGGAACATGTCAAAAATACGGACAGAATCAACCTGATAATTTGGCATATTATGCAGGTCTTTTGCCAAAGTTTCGGGGTTGCACGAAGAATAAATGACTCGCTGAATTTCGCTGGAATTAATCCACTGTGACAGTTCGGGACCGATTCCTCGTCGAGGAGGATTAACGATCAATACATCCGGATATGTCGCCTTTTCTTGGGTAAGTGCCCATTGTGTCGCATCAGCGGTAATGAAATTACTGCGTGTTCGTCCAAAACCTGCTGTGCGTGCCGCCAAGCGTGCGGATTGTATAGCCTCACGTGACAGTTCAATTCCGGTGACATGTTCAATTCCGGCATATGCGCAGTGAAGGGCAAAGCCGCCGATCCCACAGTACAAATCCCATAGTGTGCGAGGCGTATGTGCAGGTGTTTTTTTGGGTGGCTCATCGGAATGTGAAGTGGGGGATGCGTGAAGATGATGTGTCGCCCACATGCGAACTTGCTGGTACAACTGTCCTGCTATATCCGTATTTGTTTGGACGAATGAGCCGGGACTCAGGAATAAATCAAGCCCACCAATGGTGAGAGGTAAAGCAGTGAGGCGGGTGAGGATAATTTCATCCGTTCCTTCAACGGTGGCGGCGTGTTGGGGGTGAATATTTGCTGTGATAACTGTGGCTTGAGGAATGAGTGTGCGCAGTTCGGTCAACGCTGTCCGTATATTGCTCACCATGTCGCGGCTACGCAAGACAAAACGGATCATGAGTTGATCGTGGGTGCCGACGATCAGGTGGATATATTTCAGTTCGCCTTTTCTTTGAGTGATGTTGTAGGGCTGAAGTTTGACCAGGCGAATGAAACGTTTAAGGGCGGGAATTGCTTGTGTGATAGCTGGATGCTGAATCTGGCATTGGGGTAGGTCAATAGTGTTTTTATGAGGGCCGAGTATGCCAAGAGTTGGGCGGCGTGGTGTGCCGCCGACAACGAGTTTTGCTTTTGTGCGGAAACCTGTGTGCGCGGATGTGGCGCTTGGAAGCCATGTAATTGTCTGCGCATAGGGGAGTGCAGAAAGGGTTTGCCGTACCCGTTTTTCTTTTGCGCGTATTTGGGTGGGCATAGGGATTTCAAGATATGTGCAAGAAGTGCATGTGTGTTCTTCCCAATGCGGACAGTGCATACCTGTGATCGTGTCATATTTGCTGCGGAGCTGTGAAGTTATTTTGTGTGAGAAAGTGCTAATGGGTGCTTTTTGACGATTACGGCTAGTTTGATGCGGGATTTTATGGGTGTGTTGAGGGAGCAAAAGTGCAGGTCATACGTCAGGTGATTGACTCAAAGAGAAATGAAATTGAGTCCACTAGGCTCAACTTTGAGGTTTTCAACTTGCGGACACAAAGCGGGACACCTAACATTGAGTCCATCAGACTCAAGAATGAGTGAGTGTCTTACACTTACCCGCCGAATTGACTGGAATACCAGGCAAGACGAAAGGAACTTCAATGTCACGTGCAGTAGGCATCGATCTTGGAACCACAAACTCTGCTATCGCCGTCCTAGAAGGTGGCGAACCCACCATCATTGCAAACGCTGAAGGTATGCGCACCACGCCCTCAGTTGTCGCCTTCTCGAAAACAGGTGAAGTCCTCGTAGGTGAAATCGCTAAACGACAAGCCGTGACAAATGTTGACCGCACAATTTCATCAGTAAAGCGCCACATCGGCACAGACTGGACTGTCAGCATCGACGATAAGGCATACACCCCGCAGGAAATTTCTGCCCGTATCCTCACCAAACTCAAACGAGACGCAGAAGAATACCTCGGTGAAGCCGTTACTGACGCTGTCATCACTGTTCCTGCATACTTCAACGATGCGCAGCGTCAGGCCACAAAGGACGCAGGTCAGATCGCCGGCCTGAACGTGCAGCGTATCGTTAACGAACCAACCGCAGCAGCCCTTGCCTACGGACTCGAAAAAGGCAAAGAGGATGAATTAATCCTTGTTTTTGACTTAGGTGGTGGCACATTCGACGTATCCCTACTGGAAATCGGTAAGGATGACGACGGATTCTCCACAATTCAGGTACGCGCCACTGCCGGTGACAACCGACTGGGCGGCGACGACTGGGATCAACGCATTGTTGACTGGCTGATTCAGCAGGTGAAAACCAAGACAGGTGCAGACCTGTCCAAGGACCCTGTGGCCCTGCAACGCTTGAAGGAAGCAGCTGAACAAGCAAAGAAAGAATTGTCCAGCGCAACCAGCACAAATATTTCACTGCAATACTTGTCAATGACGGCTGATGGCCCAATTCACTTGGATGAATCACTCACTCGCGCCAAATTTGAAGAAATGACTGCGGACCTTATTGACCGCACCAAGAAACCATTCCACGATGTTATTCGTGACGCGGGAATTAAAGTGTCAGACATCGATCATGTGGTCCTCGTTGGTGGCTCAACCCGTATGCCAGCAGTCACTGAAGTTGTGAAAGAACTAACCGGCGGTCGTGAACCGAATAAGGGCGTTAACCCTGATGAAGTTGTCGCAGTAGGCGCTGCGCTTCAAGCCGGTGTTATCAAGGGTGACCGTAAAGACGTGCTCCTGATTGACGTGACCCCGCTTTCCTTGGGCATTGAAACCGAGGGTGGCCTTATGACGAAACTCATTGATCGCAACACTGCGATCCCGACCAAAGCCTCCGAAGTATTCTCCACTGCTCAAGATGGTCAACCTTCCGTACTTATTCAGGTTTACCAAGGTGAACGCGAATTTGCTCGAGACAACAAGCTGCTTGGCACCTTTGAACTATCCGGTATTGCCCCAGCACCACGCGGTGTCCCGCAGATTGAAGTCACATTCGACATTGACGCAAACGGTATCGTGCATGTTTCCGCTAAGGACCGCGGCACAGGTAAGGAACAGTCTGTGACTATTACAGGCGGCTCCGCTTTGCCAAAGGAAGACATTGATCGCATGGTACGTGAAGCGGAAGAACACGCCGCCGAAGATAAGAAACGTCGTGAAGACGCTGAAACCCGTAACGGTGCTGAACATGCCGCATACTCCATGGAAAAACTGCTGAAAGACAACGCCGACAAGATCAGCGAAGACACCCGTTCGACGGTTCAAGCTGACGTGGACGCCGTGAAAGAAGCTCTCAAGGGTGACGACATTGAAGCTGTTAAAGCTGCGGTGAATAAACTCAACGAATCTGGTATGAAGATTGGACAAGAAATCTATCAGGCACAGCAAGCAGCAGAAAATGCTTCAGCAGCTGAGGGGGCTTCTGCTCAAGCTGAAGATGAAGTCATCGACGCCGAAGTTGTGGACGAAGACGAAAATAAGTGAATCAGCTGCACCCCTACTCGCCTTGCGGTGGCTACGTAGGGGTACTCTGAAAAGAAAGGGAACTGCTGTGCCACGTGTGATACTCACGGACACAGCAGTCCCTCACACATAACCAGAGTTATATGCAGGTCAGACTGCGCGATAACAGTTCACACGGCAAATAGGATGGTGAATAAACGTGACTGAACAGGTGCCACACGATGCGCAACCTCAAAAACACGAGGAGGACGCACTACCTGACCAGGATATTTCTATGGGAGAAGATCACTTTTCGTTCCCCTTAGATGAAACTGACGCTGCAACTTCACCAGCAGAAAATGCGGACACGGTGGACATGTCAGAGTTCGAGGAACGCGTGGAAGACAGCGAGCTAAGCTCAGCGTTAGCGCAAATTGCGGATCTTGAAGACCAGCTTGCCCGCGCTCATGCTTCCCTCTACAACCTCGATCAGGAATATGCTGGCTATGTTCGGCGCTCAAAGGAATCCGCAGGTCAGACACGTGAAAACGGGAAAGCGGATGTTATCGAAGCGCTCATACCTGTCCTCGATGATATTCATGCTGCTCGTGAAGCTGGTGACCTTGTTGAAGGGCCTTTTGCCGCTATCGCTGCAAAATTAGAGGAAACCCTTTCTGCGCGTTTCCATGTTGAACGTTTCGGACAAGTTGGGGATGACTTTGACCCCCTCGTACACGAAGCCTTGATGGCCCAAACAAATGACGCAGTAGATCACCCTGTTGTTGCTCAGGTACTTCAACCAGGATACCGACACGGCGAAAAAGTACTGCGCCCAGTTAAAGTCCTTGTTGATAACCCGCAGTAGAACCCCGTTTTCGACACGAAAGCAAGGGAATATTTACCCGCCTCGTGCGGATATGCGCGATTACAAAAGGTTCAGTAACAAAACACTACTCAGGAGGTGACGTGCAGTGGGTGGTCAAGATTGGTTGAATAAAGATTTCTACTCGATTTTAGGTGTAGCGAAAGACGCTGACGCTGCTGCCATTAAAAAGGCATACCGTAAACTTGCGCGCACCTGGCATCCTGACCAAAATCCAGGTGATACAAAAGCCGAAGAACGTTTCAAAGAAATCGGTGAAGCATACGCCGTTTTATCCGATAAAGAGCAACGACAGCAATACGATGCCTTACGAGCAATGGCCGGCGGAGGAGCGCGTTTTTCTGCAGGCCCAGGCGGGGCAGGTGCAGCCGGTTTTGAGGATCTTTTTGGTTCTATTTTCGGTGGCTCAGGGCGTTCACGGACGCAATTCGGTAACTCTGGTGCAAACAGTGCTGATTACGGCAACATATTTGAGTCGTTTTTTTCCAGCGGCTCACATGGGACAAATTTTGGGTCTTTCGCAGGACAAACAGGGGGAAATACCCATTTTAGCCAAGGAATGCCCTTTGGCGCACAATCGGGTTCCTACACGCAACCCAGGTCAGAACCTATTCGTGGTGAGAACCTGAAAGCCACAACCACACTGTCATTACGTCAATCCCTTGAAGGTGCGACCGTGCGGATGAAAGTGGGGGGGCGCCACATATCCACCCGCATACCGGCAGGCGTGAAAGACGGCCAAACACTCAAGCTATCTGGAAAAGGAAAAGCAGGACGCAACGGCGGCACCGCAGGCGACCTACTGCTCACAGTGCATGTGCGTCCCGATGCCCGCTATACCCGCAACGGAAATGACCTGCAGATAACAGTTCCTGTTACAGTTTCAGAAGCCTTACTTGGAGCAGAAATTACCGTCCCTGATTTTGATGGCGCAATGCATACCGTGACAGTGCCTGCAGGATCCTCCTCAGGAACTGAAATACCCATCAGCGGAGCCGGCGTCACAACCAGGGAATCCGTTGGCGATCTTGTTGTCATTTTACGTATCCAGATACCTACAGAATTGACGGAAGAACAACGCGAACGTTACGAAGCGCTTGCGGATATTTTCGATAATCCTCACGTGCGCGACAACTTTGCTTCTGCCGAGGATGTGAACTGACGATGGTGCGTGCAAGGAATAGCTCGCACTATCAGGACGACCCCACTTTAACTTTCGTCATTTCGGTGGCAGCCGAACTTGCAGGTATGCATCCGCAGACTCTGCGACAGTACGACCGATTAGGCCTAGTTATTCCTGCACGCACTCAAGGCCGTGGGCGACGCTACACAAGCCGTGATATTCAGCGTCTACGACAAATCCAGCATTTAAGCCAACAAGAAGGTATCAACCTTGAAGGCATCCGCCGGATTCTTGATTTAGAACGTCGCGTTGAACAGCTAGAAGCTGAACGCGATCATTTACACGAGCGCCTCGCTGAACTGGAAGAACGTCGCAACCGCGTATTTGCGGCATCCGCTACAGGGCGTGTACGTCAACTGCGACGAGGTGAACGTTCTTTCGTGGATACAGGCGAACAGGATACCACCCCAAGTGACACACCTGTTGCCCTACAACTCACACGCTGGCAAGGTGATATGCGAGGCTACACGTATATTCCTCGCAATCGGCGTATTCGTGCGGTCATTGAACCTGCCCCTGCGCATGTTCACGTTCTTGAAGGGCATGTTGTCGTCGTTGATTCATAAACGGCCAAAGCCTTGAAATATTACGCTGAGTACCCGTTTTTTCAGAGAAAAATCACCATATATGAACCTGTAACACCGGACGCGGGCATCATATATGCTGTGACGCTCGGTATGAACTGTCGAACACGATCATTACAGGCCATCATCAGGTATTTTTCCTTGTGAAATAAACGAAAAAAGCTCACAATACCCTTCAATAAATGGTGACTTAGGTCCTTAACTTGCTAGAATCTGAGCGAACGGTCCGAGGAAGGACCGCCAGCAAGATAACGGAAGATGAGGACCCGATGGTCAAGTACGTGTATGACTTCTCCGAAGGCGATAAGTCAATGAAAGACCTACTAGGTGGTAAGGGAGCAAACCTAGCTGAAATGACGAAACTGGGATTACCGGTGCCCCCCGGATTTACTATCTCCACGCAGGCATGTCGAGCCTACCTGCGGGAAGGCTGCGTCCCAGAAAGCCTTGAAACAGAAGTAACAACTGCACTACGTCGTGTAGAAGACCACATGGGTCGCCGCTTAGGTGATGCCGCAGATCCACTGCTCGTTTCTGTTCGCTCAGGCGCAAAATTCTCTATGCCCGGCATGATGGAAACAGTCCTCAACATTGGTTTGAATGACGAATCCGTACACGGCCTCGCTCAAGTAGCTCAAAATGAACGTTTTGCATGGGACTCCTACCGTCGCCTCATCCAAATGTTCGGTAAAACCGTGATGGACATTGAAGGCGAACTGTTCTCACACGCATTAGATTCCCTGAAAGCACAACGCGGCGTCACAGCAGACGTTGATCTAACTGCCGATGACCTGCGTGAACTGGTTGACACATTCAAGAAGATCGTTCTTGAAGCAACCGGTAGCCCATTCCCACAAGATCCTCGTGTCCAAATGGACCTCGCAATCGAAGCTGTTTTCCGTTCGTGGAACACAGAACGCGCACGTATCTATCGTCGTCGTGAACGTATTCCACATGACCTTGGGACAGCAGTAAATATCTGCACCATGGTTTTCGGCAATATGGGACAAGACTCCGGCACAGGCGTGTGCTTCACACGTGACCCCTCCACCGGACATTCTGGTGTTTACGGCGACTACTTAGAAAACGCGCAAGGCGAAGATGTCGTGGCCGGTATCCGTAATACCTTGCCACTGTCGGCTCTCGGTGAACGCAACAAAGAAGTGTACGACGAATTACGTGGCATTATGCGTAAACTCGAAACACACTACCGCGATCTATGCGACATCGAATTTACAGTGGAACGTGGGAAGCTGTGGATGCTACAGACTCGCGTAGGTAAACGTACCGCTGCGGCTGCCTTCCGCGTAGCAATCCAGCTTGTTGACGAAAAACTCATCACTCGTGATGAGGCTCTAACACGCGTCACCGGCGATCAGCTCACTCAGCTCATGTTCCCCCAGTTCGATGCCTCGGCACCAAAGGAACTGATTGCAAAAGGCATGGCCGCTTCCCCAGGCGCAGCTGTGGGACGTATCGTTTTCGACAATGTGCAAGCTGAGGCCGCAGCCCAAGCTGGTGTGAAGTGCGTGCTTGTTCGCCGTGAAACAAACCCAGATGACCTCCCCGGCATGGTTGCAGCCGAAGGTGTGCTTACTGCTCGTGGCGGTAAAACCTCTCACGCTGCTGTTGTGGCACGCGGCATGGGCAAGACCTGTGTATGCGGTGCTGAAGCACTTGATATTGACGCTGAAGCAGGAACCGTGACAGTGGGCGGCCGCGTCCTCACAGGTGCAGACACCATCGCTATTGATGGTCAGACCGGTGAAATCTTCTACGGAGATGTTCCGGTGACTGATTCACCTGTGACCACCTACCTCACACATGGACTGGAAGCAGGCCTGGCTGTGGCTGGCGATGATGAAGGAACAGCGGAACTCATCAACGCGGTACATAAGCTGCTGACACATGCGGATTCTGTGCGCCGCCTGCGTGTGCGCGCAAATGCTGACACCCCTGAAGATTCACGCCGCGCCATTGAATTTGGTGCAGAAGGTATCGGCCTGTGCCGTACAGAGCACATGTTCTTGGGTGCTCGTCGTCCGCTTGTGGAACGCGCCATCCTATCTGAGGCAGGCTCACAGGAACGCCGCTCTGCCTTCGATGAGCTTGAGAAATTATCCAAGCAAGACTTCCTGCAAATGCTTGAAGTAATGGATGGAAAAGCGATGACAGTTCGACTCATCGACCCGCCATTACACGAGTTCTTACCTTCCCTGTCGGAACTGGAAGTTAAGGTTGCCGTAGCAAAAGCAACAGGTTCAGCAGATCCAGCCGACGAAGAAATGCTGGCAACAGTTCGTCGTTTCCACGAACAAAACCCCATGCTTGGTTTACGCGGCGTGCGTCTGGGGATCTACTTGCCGGGCCTTTTTGCTTTGCAAATGCGTGCTCTGTGCGAAGCAGCGGCAGAATTGGTTGCTCGCGGCCTGAACCCACGTCCAGAAATCATGGTTCCGTTGGTTGGTTCTGTGCGTGAACTTCAGCTTATCCGTGAAGAAGGCGAATCAATTATCGCTCAGGTTGCCGAAGAAGCAGGTGTAGACCTGTCGGGCGTAACCATTGGTGCAATGATTGAACTTCCACGAGCAGCAATGACCGCAGAAGACCTCGCTGAAGAAGCTGACTTCTTCAGTTTCGGTACAAATGACCTGACTCAGACCGTGTGGGGCTTCTCGCGCGATGACGTTGAAGGCGTTTTCTTCCCCGAATACATTGAAGCCGGCATTTTCGGTGTCAGCCCATTTGAATCCATCGATGTTCATGGTGTTGGCACTGTCGTAGCCGAAGGCGTGCGTCGTGCCCGCTCCACAAAGCCCAACATTAAGCTGGGCGTGTGCGGTGAACACGGTGGCGATCCGCTCTCAATCCACTTCTTCCATGAGGTTGGTTTAGATTACGTGTCATGCTCACCATTCCGTGTACCAGTTGCACGTCTGGAAGCAGGGCGCGCTGTTGTTGTCGCGGATATCGCTGACTGATAACACGCTGAAATAGGCGAAGAAAGGCCGGTGTTGGTACGCCCAACGCCGGCCTTTCTGCTAAAAATAGGGTTACCGGATAAAAGTCAGGCTTATAAGTTAAAGATCAGATACAGAACTGAGTATTTACCCGAAAATCACGTGGAAGCTGTTTTCTGGAAACCCTGCGCCAACAGATGAGCCAAATGAATTCCCCCTCGCCCAGCAAGTTGCTGCGCCTGTGTGCGACATGAAAAACCATCAGCTAAATACACGGCCTGAGGGTGGGAACGAAGCGTCGGCAGTAAAGAGTGCTCCGCCACAGCAACTGACATATCGTAATGACCGCGCTCCATCCCAAAATTACCTGCAAGGCCACAACACCCTTCCATAATTGTGACCTGCGCGCCTAAACTTTCCAATAGCTCCCGATCATGGGACCAGCCCATCACAGAATAATGATGGCAATGAGGCTGCGCGATCACCTCAATACCTGACAAATCAGGCAGGCGACGTTCGGCCTTCGGAATATGCGTCAACACTTCCGCTAAAGTTTTAACAGCCCCACTCACCAGAGCAGAACGTGGATCATCCGGTAACAAATCCAATAAATCATCACGTAAAACAGCTGTACAAGACGGCTCCACCCCAACAATAGGAATACCGTTAGCAGCAAAAGGTGCGAGTACTCCAAGCAAATGCGTCAAACGTTTCTTTGCGCCAGTTAGTTGCCCAGTAGTAATCCACGTAAGACCACAACACGCATCCTCAGGAATAATTACGTGGAAACCTTGAGCTTCTAACACGCTCACCACTGCCCGAGCTCCCGCATCATCAAGAGTCTGCGAGAACGAATCCGCCCAGACCACAACAAAACGTGAAGCACGCACATACGACTGAGCTTCACCACAGTAGTCAGACTGCGAAACTTCCTGTCCCTCATCCGCGGACGCGTGCTCGACTTGAGGCACACACGAATCCAAACCACGTCGTCGTGCCCAGCGCGTAAAAGTCCCCGATTGCAGGGAAGGCATAGGCCGCCTCGTATCTAAACCAATAAGCGAAAAAATACTGCGACGTATCAGATTATTTTTCATCACCATGTTACTGATCGCAGCAAGACCAGGGACCCGTGCGCTCAGACGTGTCCAGCGTGGCAGCCACCCTAAAGTCCAATGAGAAAGGGGCCGCATACGCCCACGATACCGTCGAAAAAGAACTTCAGAACGGTACTTCGCCATGTCAACACCGGCAGGACAATCAGAAGAACACGCTTTACATGCGAGGCATAAATCGAGTGCTTCGAGGACCTCTGGCGAATCAATACGCGCAATGAGCTGCCCATTTGCTGCATCTTGAAGTATGCGCGCACGGCCACGAGTCACATCTTTTTCATGACGGCTCGCTTGATACGATGGGCACATGAAAGACCCTGAGATGTCTGCACGGCATTTACCTACGCCTGTGCAACGGTGGATTGCTTGGGTGAAATCGCCGTGGTCTTCACGGAAGGCGAAACCGTTGTCGGCAAGTATTGGGCGGGCCTTAGGACGACGTAAATAACGATCAAGCGGGTCAATGTCAGGGTGCAGATTACGTGCCTGTTCCACGGAGGCAGCGTGAGTACGAGCGTGCAAACGTTGAGAGGCATGGGCTTTGTCCATAGGTGCGGTTAAAACCCCTGGATTAAGTAAATTCTGCGAATCGAAAAGATGCTTGACCTGCGCAAAAAGATCTAAAAGATCCGGTGAATACATAAAACGCAGCAACTCTGAACGCGCGCGGCCATCGCCGTGTTCTCCCGAAACAGAACCACCATGAGAAGCGCATAAAGCTGCTGATTCTTCGAGGAAACACCGCGAATGAGCAACCCCCGCTTCATCTGCTAAAGGCATGTTCAGGCGCACATGAACACACCCATCACCGAAATGCCCGTACAGTAAGCCATCAATGCCATAGCGTTGCATGAGAGCTGTGAAATCACGTAAATAGGATCCTAAACGTGCAGGAGGCACGGCCGCGTCCTCAAAACCTGGCCACGCTTGTTCGCCGCCCTTGCCTGTCAGCGAATCATACGGTGTGCGTCCACCAAGGCCTGCTCCGTCTGCGCGAATCCGCCATAAAGCTGACGCTTGAGTTCCCGGAGGGTAAATAGCAGTCGCATGTGTGTGGGCATCAGCGGCCAACGCATGTGCGCGCGCTAAAGAATCTTCAGGATTCTCGCCGCCGACTTCGCACAAAAGCCAGCCGGTTCCCTCTGGCAGTTCAGGTACGGCCCCCGGTCCGCGGTGCTGTCGAACAACATCGACAAGGCGCGCGTCCATTCCTTCGACGGCAAGCGGCTTATGCGCGAGCACAGTAGGAACATCATCGGCGGCCTGAATCATATCCGCATACCCTAATGCCACTAAAACTGGCGCTGTAGGCACGGGAACTAAAGCAACGGTAACTGACAGGATTGTGACAAGTGTTCCTTCAGTACCAACGAGCATTGCTGCTAGATTTCGGCGTTTTTCAGGGGTGAGGTGTTCTAGTGAATAGCCGGATACTTGCCTGCCGAAGGTCCCTAGTTCGCGGCGAATAATTGCAAGATGAGAGTCAATGAGCTGCGCGAGCCCAGGAACTTCAGGTATATCCGAGGCATGTGATGTGTGTGCCGTGAAACGCCTCCCATGACCGTCAATGCAGTCGAGCGATATGACGTTGTCGGCTGTACGACCCCAGGCTGTTGCATGAGGCCCACACGCATTATTGCCGACCATTCCGCCGATACTTGCACGATTATGACTGGAAGGATCAGGGCCAAAACGCAAACCGTAGGGTGCTGCAGCAGCTTGGAGGGTGGTTTGTATGCAGCCGGGTTCAACAATTGCTGTACGGTTTTCAGGGTCGATATGTAGGACACGGTTCATATGCCGTGTGAAGTCAATGACGATGCCTGGGCCGATTGCGTTTCCAGCGCATGAGGTGCCACCGCCTCGTGAAGTGACAGGAATCTGATGTGTGCGAGCGCATTCAAGTGCAATAAGCACATCATCTACGTGTTGAGGGAAAACAACGGCTAAGGGGGGAATTCGATAGTTTCCAGCGTCCGTGGAATAGCGTGCGCGTGTGCCTGTTGATGAGTCGACTTCTCCTGTAATGCGAAGCCGTAAGATGTCAATGAAGGTACGTTGATCTGTGCTCAGGGGGCTACCAGGCTCGATCGGGTCCATATGTAGATTCTTACATTGGTGTAGGTGTGAGTGTCCGCAGTGTCCACTTCAATATGGGACAATGGTTCAGCCGTGGGTGTATTGAGGATGAGGAGAGCATGATGGCTCTATTCGAGTTTGACGAGGGTCGTCTTATTCCTGCCCAATTTGGACGTAATGTTCCGGGGGGTGTGACTCCTGAGGTTGTCCGGGCTGTGTGTTCACAAGTTTTAGAAATTGTTTCGCGCCCTTTATTCCCTATTACATGGGACGATGCGGTATCGCATGGAGATGAAAGTAAGCCGCCTCCGCGACTGATTGCTTTAGATGCGACAGGTCAGGTTGTTTCTGTTGAGGTTGTGCAGCATTTAGATTCGGATGTTCTTATTTCGTCACTGTCACGTTTGGCGCATACCGCGGCTTTGTCGTGGTCAGATTTAGCGCAGGAATATCCTGGTGATATTGAGGGTTTCAAATCCGGTTGGGCGCGTTTTAAGGAATCTATGCCACCATCTGCGGGTTCAGGACCGCGTTTAGTTATGGTGGTCGCTTCGATTGATGAATCTGTGCGTCCAGCGTTGGATGTTCTGGCTACTTCCGGTGTGGAAGTCCATGAGATGTCTTTCCGTCAGATGACTAATGGTAGGACTTTCTTGGAAGTTGCTACGGTGGGTTCTCGAATTTATGGTCATGCGCCGTATGTGTTATCTGGGCGCAGCACTCAGGTACCAAGTATTTCTGCATCTGAGCGCGCGCCTGAAGTGCCTACGCCTGCAAAACCGGAGCATGTATCACCACAGGTGTCATCTGTAGATCCGCATATTCGTATCTCGCAGCCTGATGCGCCACGCCGCCCTGATTCTTTTGTTCTTTCAGCTCAGACACAAGCGCAGGTGCCCCCTAGGAGCCGCCGGTATGGACGGGAAGTGCTTTCTGATTTGCGTTCACATCAGGATGAGGGCCTTCAAGCTGCGCGTTTAGCGGATGCTGCGTCGTATTCGTCGGTTGATCGTCAGGATTTTTCAGATCGTGCCGCTCAGGGAAATGCTGACAGTGCGCTCGCAGTGGATGTTTCCTTACTGAAGTGTGATAAGGAAGGTTTACGTGCTCTTGCGCGGATAATTGGTGAGGACGTGCTGTTGAAGTCTCATCCTGATACGGGTATTCCATCGGGATTTGTTTTGGGAACGGATGGCATGTTGCATTTTGGTCCCTCTGTTTTCCGTACCCCTGATGAAGCAATGATTGCGTTGGGTTTACCATCGGTTAATGGTTGGGAACATTTACATATTGCGGATCGTAGGGGTCCTTCTTTGAAGGATTCTGTGGAGGAAGTCAATAGGGAACGCATACGTGAACGTCGGCGTAGGCCTGCTCGTTCTCGTGAATATCCGGCTCGTCATTGATATAAGGGAATACGCATATTGCCAGTCGAGGGGGTTTTTAAGGTTTTGGCGTGGTGTTTTATTTCCCTGCGACGAATGTGGTGAGCCAGCGTGTCATGGTGTCCCATACTTGTGTGCGTACAGGCGGATCGGATAGGAAAAGGTCGTGTCTGCCTGGGAAACGGGCGATGGTGACCAGTGGGCTTAAATGTGTTGAGCGTTCAGCGATGATGTTGGCATCGAGGACAATATCTGAGCGAAAGACTTCGGGCGCCCACACGTGTGAGAAGTATGAGGATGTGGACATCATTGATAAAACGGGGCAGTCAAGGTGAACAGATTTTTCAATGAGGCTGTGTCCGGTCAAAATAGCGTCTAACCATGCGGCAAAAATGGGGTAGCTCTGGGGTCGTTTCCATTCGGTGACGTAATCCCATCCTTGGATTGCTGGATCGTCCTCGTAGGGCTGTAGGTCATCAGGGAGGTCAAATCCTGATTCTGCCCATCCGCCGAGGAGGGAACGTGAGTAGTAGTCGTTGCCGTCTCCGGAAGGGACTTCCCATGTGGGTTTGTATGAGGCGATTGTGCCGAGTACGTGTTGCGCAGCCGGTCGCATAGAGGCCATGGTGTGCATTTCTAGCCATGCGGAGTTGAGGATGAGTCCAGCAACTGCTCCAGGATGTCGGTAGGCCCATAGGGTGGCAAGTAGGCCTCCGGTTGAGTGTCCGATGAGGACGAGCGGAAGTGATCCGACTTCTGTGCGGATGATTTCAAGGGCTTCGCTGATGTCCTCATCGTATGTTACAAGGGTGTCAACGTAGCCGATGGTTTGTCCTGGGCGCAGGGAGCGCCCATATTTTCTGAGGTCGAGAGCGTAGAACGCGCCTTGTGCTGCGGCGATGCAGTGGGCAAGTTCGGGTTGAAAGAAGTAGTCATTGCGTCCGTGAATGTAGAGGGCAACGAAGCGTAGGGGAGTGGTCACGGGATTATCTGGGTCCCAGGTGGGGACGTGTCGGATGAGTGTGGCGGGGCATTCGCCTTCGTCGTCGGGGAGTAGTTCTAGTGTGCGTGACTCGAATTGTGGGCCGAGGATGTCTTCGCGCCATGCGTTGACGGGTGGGGGGCCGTCATTTCCCCACGGTCGCATAACGTCAATGTGGTTCTGCGATGTGGGGGTTGTGTTTTCTTGTGTACTGTCGTTCTGATGTGTCTTTGAGGTGCGAGTCACGCTTTTAGCCTACGTGTTTTCGGTGAAAAATGCGTGTTGTGAGGGGCGGAAGAACAGTATGAAGTGTGAAGCGTGTGCGAAAAAGATCAGGATGTTACAGGTGTGACAAATGTTAATAATGTGGATATTTATTGCGTAAGTGACGAGTGATGAATTAGAGTCAATAGTGGTTTTTGATATTGACTAAACAAGAGCAGAAAGTATGGTGAGACAGTGAAGCGTACTCGACGTATGGCCCTTGCCGCGCTCATAACTGCTTCTTTTATTGCGCTTCCGAGCCTCGCGCAAGCAACACCGTCGGAAGATGACATTAATCGGGCAAAAGCTGCAGAAGAAGCAGCGAAAATGTCCGTTGCACAAATTGAAGTAGAGCTTGCAAATGTCGCTGCTCGCGCAGAAGAAGCCGGACGTAAATCAGCTGCCGTGACCGAGCAATACAATAGCGCGATGCAAGTCCTTGACGACGCGAAAGCAACAGCTGAGGCTGCGCAAGCTGACGCAAATAAAGCTCAGGCAGATTTTGACCAAGCGAAAACACGTATTGCTTCCGTTGCTGTCACTGCATATCGTGAGGGTGGTTCACCTTTAGATTCCCTGAGCCCCTATTTAGAAGCTGATGGTTTACGTTCTGTTGAAACTAAACAGACCACGATCAAAAACGTTTCCCATCAGGCAGATAGCCGGATGCAGGAAGTTGCTGCACTTGAACAGGTCGCTCAGGTAATGCGCGGGGTCGCTGATCGTGCTGTTGAAAAACAACAAGATGCTGTTGATCTTGTATCCCAGCGCGCATCTGAAGCTCAAGCCGCTTACGATCAAGCCCTTGCTGTTCGCAACGAAATGGATATGCGTAAGCAGGTTTTGGTTGAAGAACTCGCAAAGAAACAAAATACAACGGTTGAGCTGATTCAAGAACGCGAAGCTGCTTTAGAGGCAGAACGTCAAGCCGCTGCTGCGGCCGAAGCAGCTCGTCAGGCTGAGGCTGCACGCCAAGCAGAAGCAGCTCGCCAAGCCGAAGCCGCACGTCAAGCTGAGGCTGCACGCCAAGCCGCTGCAGCATATGCGCCGAGCGCTCCCGCATGGAACCCCCCTGCACCTAGCAGACCGGTTTCAAGCTCAGGTGTTGCCGCTGGTGTGATCGCATTCGCTTGGTCCAAAGTTGGCTTACCGTACATTTGGGGCGGCAACGGACCTAACGGCTACGATTGCTCGGGTCTGGTTCAGCAAGCATTCCGTTCTCAAGGTGTGTCAGTTCCTCGTGGTGCAACAGACCAATACTTTGCAGGAACAAAGATCCCTTACGGTCAAAAACAGCCTGGCGATTTGATTTTCTGGGGCGGACCAAGCTACTACCACCATGTTGCTATTTACATTGGTAATGGTCAGATGATTGAGGCTCCTATGCCGGGAATGAGTCTCCATGCGACTCCTATATGGGGCAATCCTGCACCCTACGTCGTTCGATACTGACTCTCAATACTTATCCCATTAAATACACAGTGAAAATGTGTGGGGAGTGCCGAAAGGCACTCCCCACACATGCATATGCTCAACTCACGTAAGATAAGCCAGTATTAATGATGATCGAGTTCACCGCTGGCCTCAGCCTCTTTCAGACGTTCATATGAGCGACGAATTTCTGCTTCCGCCTCCTCACGGCCTACCCAGTGAGCACCCTCAACTGATTT
Organism: Schaalia sp. lx-100; assembly: GCF_021083625.1. NCBI lineage: Bacteria > Bacillati > Actinomycetota > Actinomycetes > Actinomycetales > Actinomycetaceae > Schaalia > Schaalia sp. lx-100. The sequence goes on from NZ_JAJNRP010000006.1 coordinate 31,757, forward strand.
ACCCGGCTCCAAGTCCTTATACACCTCGAAGAAATGCTGAATTTCAAGGCGATGGAACTCTGACACGTCCTCAATCTCTGTTCTCCACGACGCACGTTGATCTGAGGCTGGAACGCATAAAACCTTATCGTCACCGCCTTTCTCATCGCGCATACGGAACATACCTAATGCGCGGCAACGGATCACGCATCCGGGGAAAGTTGGTTCTTCCAACAGGACCAGAGCATCTAAAGGATCTCCGTCCTCGCCAAGCGTGTCATCAATGAATCCATAGTCATCGGGGTAACGTGTTGATGTGAATAACATACGATCAAGTCGAATACGACCCGTTTTATGATCGATTTCATATTTATTTCGATTCCCTTTAGGAATCTCGATTGTCACGTCAAACTCCACAATGCACTCCTCAGTTGGGCTTGCGCCGCCACAAGGGTGGCACAGAGTCGGTTAATGCCTACATCTACACTATTGTGATTACCTACCATCATATTGAGGAGGAAACCCGTGAGACATAAAGCCGTCATGGTGATTCTAAGCGTTACAGCGCTATTATTTGCGACCGTCGGCTATGTGGTGGCAGATCTATACGATCGTGTCCCCGGTTTTCTCACTTTCTCACAGGCTGTCAGTCCCGCAGCGCCGCCCGCACTCCCACATGTGGAAAAGAATCAAAACGTCCAATGGAAAGCCACAGAAGGCAACCCTGTCGATCCAAAACAGCTAGAACACTTATGGCAAAAAAATGAAGCAGCCGCAGCCGAAGGTGGCTGGAAAAGCTGGGCCAAAATAGTCGATGCAACGACAGGTGAAACCCTGCTAGAAAAAAATACTTCCCAAGCACACACCCCCGCCTCAGTCACAAAAATTCTCACCGCATACGCCGCTTTAACGCATCTATCCCCCTCCCAGCGATTAGCAACAGGCGTATCCCGTGAAGGAACAAACCTATACCTATGGGGACAAGGTGACCTTCTCCTTGGAGCAGGAACAGGAAACCCAGACGCAGTCAATGGACAGGCAGGCGTGGCTGACCTTGCGGGAAAAACAATAGCCGCCCTGAACAACAACGGTGTGAATGCAGTGCAACTGTACTGGGCTCCTCAGCCTTTTACTGGACCATCACACTTGAATACATGGGATCAACAAAACTCCGGTGACTACGAAGGACATGTCGCAGCTTTTGCGGTTGACGCTGGTCGTATTGATGGTCAAGAAAATGCATTCTATAGTGCCCCTGCCGCTACGGTGGCTACTCTTTTCGCTGACTATCTGCGTGCAGCAGGCATCACTGTCGAAATGATAAGTGAAGCTGCTCCTCCAGAAAACACATACGAAGTCGCTCGCATAGAATCAGCAACACAAGCACAGCAAATACGGTACATGTTAGAGCAATCAGATAACACGCTTGCTGACCAGTACTGTCGTTTAACTGCACGAACAATAGGGGCAGAAACTTCCTACTCTGGCGCTGTAAGCACTCTGATCTTAACCCTCCAAAATGCAGGAATTCCCACACAAGGTATTCACTTAGACGACTGCTCAGGTTTATCTGAAAACGATCGAGTAAGCGCAGATACACTAATTGCTACTATTTTCGATTCTGTTCGTGAACACAAAACGCCGGCAGTTGCCAACCTCGTGCGTTCACTACCCATCGCAGGCGTTTCAGGGACACTCACCTCACGCTTACAATCAGAAAACACTCGCGCAAATGTGCAGGCAAAAACAGGAACGCTCGGTAAAACCGTGTCAATGGCTGGAGTCCTCACCACAACCTCAGGGCGCTTGCTGATTTTTGCCCTCGGAAATGATGACGTACCGCGCAATGAAGCTGTGACGACACGACCTCACATTGACGAATTTTTACACGAACTCTCGAACTTATAAACGTATTGGCACGCCACACGGAATGCCGACAGAATTCCGGTAGGCACACCGTTATTTTGCCCTCGCATGTACGGAAGTTATTAATGGTGCAATGAAAACTGCAGTGAGACTTTCCTTAAAGGACACTAAACTAGGAACATGAGTACTGACTGCGCGGACGACGTTTTCATGCGATTCATGATCGCTTCCCTACCATCGGGACCGCATGTAACGGCTCCGACAGCGGCTGCTGTTGTTCGCAGACTACGGCGCACAGATGAATGGGTCAAACCCTACGTGCAGCGTTTAAGTCACCTACCTGAAGCAGCTTCCACAGTCATCAAATCTCCCATTGAAATCGTTGAACGACGAGCTGCCGCAACCGTGTGTTTTACAGCTTTACGTCAACTAGTTACAGGCCAGAGCCTTAACATACGCCCAACGGCTTTATATAAGACAGCCCTGTGGGGGCGTACAACTATGCGCCATGTGACTGGCATATGGGATATGACCCGAAATACACGTGTACTTGTCGCACCGAACATTTTTACTCAAGCACAACAATTTCAGCTTGACCAAAACGACTGGTGCCGATGGGTGTCCCTACGCACAGCACTTACTGCTACACACCACATATACGCGCCACACCTCATCGAATACCTCATTCATCTAATGAGTGCGCTCCCCGATACAACACATGAGCTTGCGCATTTCATTTTCCTTTCAGACGCCTTGGCCTATGCTTCAATGGATGCGCTCACACCTGTTGATATGCCTTCATGCCAATGGTTGCGTCACTACGACAAAAAACATAATGAAACAGCGCGACTACATGTCCTCCGTAAAATACTGACCCCACCACCCGACATCAGCGTGATATGTGAACGTACACAAAATTTCGCAGATTACGTGGTGGCGGCGCGAATGCTTCCGGAACTTTTACGGGACGTAGCAAACCTGCCTACCGTGGCTGAATATGCGCAACCTGATATGTGGGGGCGACGTGTGGGTTGAACAACACGCACGGCCTTTGAGTCAGGCAGTTACCCTCATAGGCCCTCAACCTCGTGGTGCGGTGAGAGAAATCAGTCTTGCTGTACGCCCGTATATTCAACAGATGAAAAAAGAGGGGGCGAAAGCTGTTCTTGTAGGTTTTTCCGGTGGCGCTGACTCGACAGCACTCACCGTGGCCACTCTTGATGCGGGAATGCGGGCAGGACTGCATGTGCACACATTGACAGTCGATCATGGTGTTCGTGCTGAATCATCCGCAGAAGCTGAACGCGTATGTGAGCAAGCCAGACAGCTAGGCGCGTACGCTCATATATGTCATATCAACATGGCGCAGGAAGGCGGACCAGAAGCTGCTGCTCGCCAAGGACGTAGAGCGGCCCTTATTGACTATGCCGCGCGCATACATGAACAAGAAGGTGGCTCCTGTGTTCCAATTTTTCTGGGACACACCCTTGACGATCAAGCCGAAACAGTGATTCTGCGTTTAGCCAGAGGCTCTGGCACAGGGTCGTTACGTGCAATGGATGCGTGTCGCTATGGGAAAGATGGCGTGTGGGTGCGCCCTTTTTTAGGGGTCAGGCGTGAGATTATTCGTGAAGCGGTTAAGACTTTAGGGATCCCATGGGTGGAAGACCCCTCGAATTTTCCGGACGGACCATGGAAAACTCGTGATGGTTCTCCTTTACGTCGAGCGGCCGTGCGAGCAGATGTTTTACCCCTGCTCAACCGTGCTTTAGGTCAAGATGTGACGCAGGCCCTTGCTAGAACTGCTGCGAATGCTGCTGATGATGACGATGCCTTGACGCAGTGGGCATGGCATGAATACCGTAACGCTTTACGTGAAGTGCGCCATATAGGTCAAGAAGATTTTGAGCACATGCCTCATATTTCACACATGTCGGATCTGCAACATGATGCGCACTCGCACTCGGGTAATTGCGAAAGACCAGCACTAACGCCTCATAATTTTTCGACTCAACCACTGGAATCTGCCCCTGAAACACATATGCCCGAATGGGATAAATCAGGCGACCCATCCCCTAATACAGATCAACCTGAATGTGACTGCGCAGTGCAAGAAATATCTGACAAAACATATGCTACAGGACTTAATTTAAGTAAAAACAACACGTATATTTTGAGTGTATCCGCTGTGAAAAACCTGCCATATGCTGTTCTTGCACGAGTTGTCAGGCTGTTCTTATTAGAGGGCGGAGCACGCGCAGGCCAGCTATCCTCAACGCATATTCGACAAGCTGTGGATTTGGTGAAACAGTGGCATGGTCAAGGACCATTGCATCTACCAGGAGTCGTTATCGACCGATACGGTAAAGGGAAAAAAGCCTATTTGAAATGTGGTGAATCGCCCGTAAACGATCTATGCCATGCATCAAGGCATGGAAATGTGGCACGCTAGAACAGAATGGTGTTGTGAGGACCCAGAACATTCTGTGATCCGTACAGCAGAGAGGAAAGAAACGCGGTGGACGCAACCGATATGGGACAGGATCTGAAAAGCATCCTCGTTGACGAAGCTGAACTGGATCAGCGTTTAACTGAAATGGCAGCAGAAATTGACCGTGACTATGTTGGTCGTGAAATTTTGCTGGTAGGTGTTTTACGTGGAGCTATCATGGTGATGGCGGATTTATCCCGTAAAATTCATACTCCATTAAAAATGGACTGGATGGCTGTGTCCTCCTACGGTTCAGGCACGAAATCTTCAGGTGTCGTACGTATCCTCAAAGATCTAGATAACGACGTTCATGGTAAACATGTGCTGATCGTTGAAGACATCATTGACTCCGGTTTAACACTGTCATGGTTACGAAAAAACTTAGAATCACGCGGAGCAGCATCAGTACAGATTGCCACTATGCTGCGTAAACCAGAAGCCGCAAAAGTGGAAGTTGATGTCGCCTACGTCGGTTTTGAAATTCCGAATGAATTCGTTGTCGGATATGGCTTAGATTACGCTGAAAACTACCGTCACCTGCCTTTTGTCGGTACGTTGGCACCGCATGTGTATGGTGGCTGAAACTCAATAAAGGATTGTCGTGACGGAAAACGCAAAAAAGAAGCGAGTGAACTGGGCATGGGTACTCGTGCCCCTGCTGATTTTGTCGATGGGTGCCTGGGTTGCATGGGCGTGGTTTCAGCCGCGATCAGTTGATACATCAGAAGGTCTTGAAATACTCACAAGCGACACGGTTGAACGCGTTGATATTAACGAGGGAACTCAGCAAGTCGTTGTTCGGCTCACCGCTGACTGGACTCATAAATCAACTGGCCTCGGCGACCAAGATCGTAACTTAGGACGCTCCATCACTTTCAGTTACGCACGTATTCAAAGCGAAGAACTGGTATCGACTGTAACGAAACTTGAACCCGCACGCGGATGGAACACCCTGTACCCTCAGACATCCTTCCTATCCGCAATGGTGCAAACACTAGTGCCCATCATCATCCTTGTTGGAGCATTCTGGTTCCTGATGCGCCGTTGGGGTGGAGGCCGAATGATGGATGCTTTCGGCCAATCCAAGATTCGTGAAGTCAACCAAGAACGTCCAGACATTACCTTTGGTGACGTTGCAGGTGCAGATGAAGCTGTTGAAGAACTTGAGGAAATACGCGAGTTTTTGTCTTCACCAGAAAAATTCCAACGGGTAGGTGCCAAAATTCCCAGGGGCGTTTTGCTATACGGTCCTCCGGGAACAGGTAAAACACTGCTTGCGAAAGCGGTTGCTGGTGAAGCACATGCACCGTTCTTTTCTATCTCTGGTTCAGAATTCCTTGAACTGTATGTTGGTATGGGTGCTCTGCGTGTGCGTGACCTATTTGGTCAAGCAAAGAAAGCGGCTCCAGCGATTATCTTTATTGACGAAATTGACGCGGTTGGTCGTCACCGTGGTTCCGGTTTTGGCGGCGGTAACGATGAACGCGAACAAACCCTCAATCAGCTTCTTGTTGAACTTGATGGCTTCGACAACCGTGCAAATGTCATTTTGATTGCCGCAACGAACCGTCCTGACGTTCTGGACCCTGCTTTACTGCGTCCAGGTCGTTTCGATAGGCAAATCGCTGTTGAAGCCCCTGATCTGAAGGGGCGTGAAGCAATCCTGAAAGTACATGCGGCCGGTAAACCCATGACTGAGGACGTAGACCTACGCCAGATCGCAAAACGTACCCCAGGTTTTACCGGAGCGGACCTCGCCAACGTACTCAATGAAGCAGCTTTGTTGACAGCGCGTTCTCACGCGGACCTTATTGACAATCGTGCCATTGATGAAGCTATTGATCGTGTGATTGCTGGTCCTCAGAAACGTACACGTGTCATGAACGATCACGATAAAGCGGTGACCGCCTACCATGAAGCCGGACACGCCTTGTGTGCAGCGGCTTTGAACTACACCGATCCGGTGACAAAGGTGACGATTTTGCCGCGCGGCCGCGCTTTGGGCTACACCATGGTGATGCCAACAGAGGACCGTTACTCTCGTACACGCAACCAACTATTGGACAATCTCGTGTACAGCATGGGTGGTCGTGTTGCTGAAGAAATCGTGTTCCGTGACCCATCAACCGGTGCGGCAAATGACATTCAAAAAGCCACAGAATCAGCACGAGCAATGGTGACAGACTACGGGATGTCCTCGCGTGTCGGTAATGTGAAACTCGGTTCCTCGGATACTGACCCATTTGCTCATAATCAGGGCCAAGCCCAAGGACGCGGCACCTCAGAAACGATTGCGACAATCATTGACGAGGAAGTTCGCCTACTCCTGGATAACGCGACACGTGAAGCATGGGAAATCCTCACACGTAACCGCGATGTTTTGGATACGCTGTCACAGCGCCTCCTAGAAGAAGAAACACTGGACGAAACAGCGCTGAAAGAAATATTCACAGCGGTTCGTAAACAGCCGGATCGTCCAGTATGGAATTACCTATCTGAGGCAGCAATCCCAGGAGCTGTTCTAGGGAACCCAGTGAGCGCACATTCTGAAAAAGACAACATAGCTGAATCTGATGTACACCTTCAGACAGAGGAAACGAACCTTCCTTCTGAACCGTCAGAAACACCTCATGCGACTCCTGAGGGGGAATAGTGGCCTACAATGAGGAGGCAGTAGTCGATGCAATGCGTCAACTACTGGAAGCGGTAGGGGAAGACCCTGCTCGTGATGGTCTGCGGGATACTCCTGCCCGGATGGGTCGTGCGTGGAAAGAACTACTCAAAGGACTTGAAGAAGATCCACGTGAACATCTGAGCACAGTTTTTGAAACAGGAACAGATGAACTAGTCCTTGTCCGCGACATCCCTTTCCATTCGGTGTGTGAGCATCACTTTTTGCCTTTCTATGGTCGTGCGCATGTTGGCTATATTCCTTCACACGGTCGAGTAACGGGTTTGTCAAAACTGGCACGAGTAGTTGAAGGCTACGCGCGTCGGCCACAAGTACAAGAACGACTCACCGCGCAGATTGCTCAGGCTATTGATGAGGTACTGACACCTCAAGGTGTCATAGTTGTCATTGAAGCAGAGCACATGTGCATGGCAATGCGTGGCATCAACAAACCGGGATCTTCAACGGTCACATCGGCACTACGAGGCATAATGAAAGACGCTGCCACACGTGCAGAAATGATGTCGCTCGTACTAGGTGGTCCTCGGTGAGTAAATATCCGCTCCTGCGATTACCTCATGGGCTTACCGTGCCCACGGGGAGAACACTGGTGATGGGTATTTTGAATTTAACGCCGGATTCGTTTTCTGATGGTGGCCGTTGGGCAGAACACTCACGAGCACTGGATCACGCTTATGAAATGTTAGAAGCGGGAGCTGACCTTATTGACATCGGAGGGGAATCTACCCGCCCGCATTCGACTCGAATCACACCAGGCGAAGAATGGGACCGCATACGTGAAGTCGTGACCCATCTTGTGAATGCAGGTGTCGTTGTGTCAGTGGACACGTTGCACGCAGAAACAGCGCGTCGCTGTGCTCAAGCAGGGGTTGCAATTATTAATGACGTGTCTGGTGGAATGTGGGATTCAGATATGAATACTATGGTCGCCCACTCAGAATGTGCCTACGTTATCCAACGTTTCCATGCTCTACCTGGCGATCCGAATGAGACTTTTGACCACGGTCATGATGTGGTCGCTACAGTTCTTTCACGTGTACTCCAGCAAATTGAGGCCGCATGTGAAGCAGGTGTCCCGCAAGACCGTATCATCGTGGACCCCGGTTTAGGTTTTTCTTTAACGAATGAACAGTGCTGGGAAATTGTTCATCAAACAGATCGTTTATGTGCTCTGGGGTACCCTGTCCTTATAGGGGCATCACGTAAGCGTTTCCTTTCTTTGTCACCTATCGCAGATCGCGATGAGGCAACTGTGGATATCACGGCTCGTGTGGCAAAACATGGGGTGTGGGGAGTACGTGTCCATGATGTTCCTGCTCATGTCGCATGTGTGAGGTCTATGGGCCAAGAAAAAACCGGAGGTGTCTGCCATGACGGACAGGCTTGATGTCATCACATTGACAGGTGTGAGCGCTGAAGGCATCCACGGTGTTTTACCGCAAGAACAGAAACAACCGCAGCTTTTCCGCGTGGATGTTTCCATGTGGGTTGATGTGTCGCGCGCCGTTGGTAGTGATGATCTTGCAGATACGGTGTCATACGCGGATGTGGCTCATATGGTGATTCAGATGATCCAAGGGCCATCAGTTCGGTTGATTGAAACTCTTGCGGGTCGCATTGCTGAGGCCGTAATGACCTACCCGCGGGTAGTGGGCGCTCAAGTCACTGTACATAAGCCTGAGGCACCAATTAATGCGCGTTTTTCTGATATTGCGGTGACATTAACACGCGGTCACATCCCTGTAGGTCACAGAGAATCCACACCTCAACACGCAGACGCAATTTCAGATGCTCCTGCTGAGTTATCACCGCCTCGACGAAGGACATCTGCGCCTACACATTCCCCACTCATGTGGACAGATGCGGTTCTTGCTTTAGGTGGGAATGTCGGGAATGTTCCTTTAACTTTGCGTTACGTCATTGAAGATCTGATTGAACACCCTCACATTGAAATTATTGAAATTTCACCGCTACTGCGCACACATCCTGTTTTAATGGCAGGGCAAGCAGCACAAGAAGACCACTGGAATGCGGTCCTCCTGATCCGCACGACGCTAAGCGCACGGGAACTTCTTGATACGACTTTACGTATCGAGCAAAACTATGGGCGGCTTCGTGAGGAACGTTGGGGTCCACGCACAGTTGACATTGATCTGATCCAGTACGGTGAGGAACATATTCACGAGGCTGACCTGCAGCTCCCGCATCCACGTGCTTTTGGCCGCGCTTTCGTTCTTGCACCGTGGCTTTTAGCTGATCCGGACGCTGTACTGGTGGGGCACGGTCGAGTGGCTGACCTATTGCCTTTAACGCAGGATCGTTCTGGAATTGTGGATGCCATTGAAGATTGGCTGGAAGAATCAGAAACGGTTCTTGCAGATTCTCAGGCTTATCTGGACTCTGTTCACGATGGGACAGGGGACGCTGCGCTTACTGTTGGTATTCATGCGCAAAAGGAAACGATAGATAAATCTTGTGCGCATATTGAAGATCCAGCACCTGAAAATCTTGTGGGATCTGCCGGTCCTACAGGTGGGATACCTCATGCTGGCCCTGAGTCGGTGTCTGCCGTTGTTCCACCACTTGCTGTGCCGCAGATGAATGTTTTACCGCCGACGGTACTGCCAAGCCGCGTGGAATTACTTCCCGAGTCGTCAAGAGTAGGCTTAGCGCCTTCAGGTGATCGTGACGATCAGGTATGGCGTGCTTTATGGCAGAAATGGTCACAACCTGGTTCGGGCCATCACCGTGAGCGCTCGCGCGTACAGCAGGACTGCCCAGAGGCGCTAACGTCTGCGGCGCAGCCGTATGAATCAGATTTTTATGCTGATGAGTATGTGATTCCAGAGAATAAATGGGCTGCTGAGCAGGTCCCGTCTTTTCCTGCGCAAGAGTATGCAGCACACGAATCCACACGTGAAACCGAGTATAAGCAGCAAACTTTTGACGCCTGTGGTGCGGAGCCCGCGAAAAGTGAAACCCGCGTATCCGACAATAAAAGCGAGCAAAGCACTCGTCACACAGAACCTGTGGTGCAGCGACGTAGCATAGCGGATCTGCTGGCTTTGCCTCAAGAATCTATTGATACAGATGAACCGGCGCTCACTCATGCTGGAACTGAGATTCATGCTGCCGATGAAGAAAATTCTGCTCGTATACCAGCCGACGTTGAGGATACAACGCGCATACGAGAGACAGCGAATGTGCGGGCTACTGATGAAAAGACCATGCAACTTCCCGGCTGGATTTCACGGTCTAATGCTGCTAAAAGGGCTGCGGCTCAGGGGCGTTCTGCAGTAAAACCAGCAACAGAGTTACCTCGCTGGGATTTTGCTTCAGCTCAGGTTCGCATTATTGATGAGGACCCTGCAGAACATCATGCAGATCATCATGATGAAAGTCATGCGGCAGAGGAATCTGCTGCATCTTCTGCCCGTTACTCGCGCCTTGTTCCAGACCTTCCCGCAGAAATTTCACGTGGCCCACGTCAGCATGAGGATACGGTTCCTCCGCTGCTTCGCCGTTCAGTAACGGTACGTCCCACTGTGACCGGTCAGTTCCCCGTGATTCGTGATGAGGAGAATACGCGGTGAAACCTGTAAAGGTGAGCCTTTTAGCTCTCATTGTTGCAGTTGCAACGGTGTGCGGGGCTGTTGTTGTCCTCGGTGTTATTCGTTTGGGGGGCTCACCTTTCCAGCCAACTTTTTTCTTAGCGATCTTTTTTGCCGTATTGTCTGGGCTGCTTCTTTACCTTGGATTCCATATTCGGCGTTTACGCGCGCGTAAGCCAACGTGGATGAGGCCAATTGCTGCGGCTCGCTCAGCAGCATTGGCTCGTGCAACCACTTATGTTTCGTGTTCAACGGCGGGCGTTTTTTTCGGAATGGCTGCGATAATGCTGGCGCGGATGGATTCTGACTATATGCGTTATTGTGGAATTGTTGCTCTGGTTGTGGGGATCTCAGCTCTTGTCTGCGCGGTTTGTGCGGGAATAGTGGAACGCTGGTGTGTGGTTGACACAGATGATGACTCGGAGGCTTCGGCTTCGCGTATGGGGAATTACCCGCCAAAAACACCGTCATAAGGCGTGTATTTTGTTCACATGTACGCGTTAAACGAGGGAGGGTTGATTTTATGGGTCATTCAGGTGCTTCACGAAAAAAACGTCGTCATACGAATTTGTGGCCTCGTCGAATTATTACGGGCATTGCGCTGCTTGTCATTATCGCGCTTGTGGGGGCAGCTATTTGGTGGACTGTTGTTGCGGCGCGTGCGTATTTTAGTCGTTTACATGTGCAATCAGAGGCTGCTCAATCATCAGTGGGGATGATGGAGGAAAGGACTCCTGATGGAATTGTGGGCGCTGATGGTCGTATTACTGTGCCGTCCTGTCAAGCTGCGGATGTGACAGTTGAAACTGTTGCGCAAGAAACTACGGTTGGCACTGGCGAGAAAGTAGTTTTCCGTTTGACAAATAAAGGGCAAACCGCGTGTGTGCTCCAAAAGAATCGTTATTCAGCAGTGATTTCCAGTGGTACAGAAGTCGTTTTTGATGGTCGTACCTGTGAAAAAGACGAGGCGGATTCAACTCCTTTGTTATTAAGTGTGGGTACCACGTGGGAGGGGAATCTTATGTGGGATGGACGCCGTTACGCAGGGTGTTCTGCCTATGACAGTGACAGCGATGGGACACCTGATACGGCTCCTGCGGGGGCGTACCATGTTCAGGTGCATGATGGACAGGCACCTGTAGGTTCTGATGTGTATTTTGAAGTGAAGTGAGCACTATCCGGTGAAGCACAGGGAAGTACGCACAAGCAGTTTCATGCGATTTTTTAAGGGAAGGGTGCGACTTTACCATCCGACAATGCCGGTGGAGGCAAGGGCGTATTGATTTTCAAGTGATTCTTGAATGAGTTTTGCCCGGTAGGGGCCAATACCTTCGATTGCTTGAAGTTCTTCAGTACTTGCGTCGCGTAATTCCGCGAGGGTAGACCAGTGGGCTGATACTTCTTTAATGACAGACCAGGGCAGACGCGGCACTAAGGAAAGAGCACGTATGCCGCGCGGCAAGATCGTGCGATCAAGGTCTGACACGTCAAAAACACTCAGCCCAAGCACATTGGCAATTGCGGATAAATCAACGAGTTTGTCTCCGGTTAATTCGGATAGGCGTTGCTCAGTGATATGTAAAGTTTCAGGATCTCGTACATAATCACGAAGCACGAGGGCGCGTTCAGAGGCAGAGCCGCGCACAAGATCATCGACTTGGAGAGCAAGTAAACGACCGCTTGAACCGAGTTCTTCGAGATATTCGTTAATTTCTGTGGTGATACGTCGAATCATTTCCATGCGTTGCAGGACGGTTGCTACGTCACGGATAGTTGCTGCATCACGCATTTCGAGGACAGTGAGTGTTTGGAGGACTTCGTCGAGACGCTGAGTGTAGCGGTCGAGTGTATCGACAGCGAGGTTTGCGCGTGCAAGCAGTGCTTCAGGTTCTTCAACCAGATGATGATGTGTACCTACGTAAATGGAAATCATCTTCATTGAGGAAGAAAGTGACAAAACGGGTAAACCAAGGTGACGGGCTGTGCGTTGGGCTGCCCTGTGTCGCATACCTGATTCATCTGTTGGGATACTTGAATCTGGCATGAGCTGAACATTTGCTTTACGGATACGCCAATTTTCACTATCGATAACGACAGCGCCATCCATTTTTGCTAGTTCGCGCAGTCGTGAAGCGGTGAAAGGAATATCCAAGTCGAAGCCGCCCGTACAGATTGCTTCAACTTCAGGGGAGTAACCAAGGACGATAAGTGCGCCTGTACGTGAACGTTTAATACGTTCCAAACCTTCGCGTAATGCAGTGCCAGGGGCAACTGCTTGAAGCACGCTTCTTAACGTTGAAGTGTCAGAGGTCATGTGCTTACTCCCTGTGTGTGAATTTCCTACCCTGATATTACGTCAGGGCGACGTTAATAGCAGTTTTCAAGTCAGAAACCGTGAACAGATCCATACCTTCGATTGGTCGAATATCTTCGGTACCAGTTGCTGGGATAATGGCGCGAGTAAATCCGAGACGTGCGGCTTCTTGGAGTCGCTGACTGGTTCCTGTACACGGACGTACTTCCCCTGTGAGTCCTACTTCGCCAATGATGACTTGCCGGTGATGAGGAATGGCATTACGAGTAGCCGAAGCGATAGCAACCGCTGTTGCTAAATCTGCGGCAGGTTCATTGAGGCGGGCTCCGCCCACAGTTGATACGTACACATCGCATGTTGATGTGTCAATACCTAAACGCGCGTGAAGTACGGCCAAAATCATAGCGACACGTGAATGATCGACCCCTGATGTGGCGCGCCTAGGTGAAGCAGCTGCGCTTGCTGCTACAAGTGATTGAATTTCTGTGGGTATAGGGCGGCGTCCTTCCAAAGAAATGGTGACGCATGAACCAGCTACGGCTGGGCTTCCTTGCGAAAGGAATAATCCGGACGGGTCAGGTAGGCCCGTCATACCTGTTTCAGTGAGTTCAAAACAACCAACCTCATCGGTAGGTCCGTAACGATTTTTAACGGAGCGTAATAGGCGCAGACGTGAATGGCGATCGCCTTCGCATTGACAGACCACATCAACTAAATGTTCTAAAACGCGAGGCCCTGCGATTCCTCCGTCTTTTGTGACATGACCAACGAGGAGCACAGGTAAATTCCGTGTTTTTGCCACTCGAATAATAGCGGAAGCCACAGCACGCACCTGTGTGGTTCCACCGGTTGTGCCTTCTGTATGAGGGGCGTGGATCGTTTGAACGGAATCGATAATCACAAGTGAAGGATTCACTTGTTCAATATGGCCTAAAAGTGTGGGTAGATCATTGTCATCTGATAGTAATAGCGCATCATCGAATGCTCCGATACGTTCAGCGCGCAAACGGACCTGCGAGGCGGATTCTTCGCCGGTGACGTATAAGACTGGTCCTTCTTGATGTAAGCGGCTGTGGCGTGCGCATCGTGCAGCTACTTCCAGGAGCAATGTAGATTTACCGACCCCTGGTTCACCGGCCAATAAAATGACAGCGCCGCGGACAATACCGCCACCAAGAACGCGATCTACTTCGCTTTCACCTGTTGGCAGGAAAGCAGCATACTGTGCATCAACCTGTGCAATAGGAACAGCAGGATGAAGTGGCGTTCGCGCTGTTGGTACTGAGGGTTCACTGCCCACAGGCAGCGCTTCTTCTACGGTGCCCCATGCGTGACATTCACGGCATTGCCCACACCATTTTGGGGATGTCCATCCACATTCAGTACATCGGTAGCTTGTTTTTTCTTTGGCCATGATTCCACTCTAAAACGTCGCACCTACATCTGGAGCACAGGTAAGGAAATCAAGGAACGCTTCTTATGTAGATTGCTGCTGTTGCGTGGCAGGAAACAGCTACCTTTAGGGGCGATGCGCAAAGTGTTCAAGTAAATCAGAATCACCGGACACAATAATTAAGTCCTCAGCTTCAATACGTGTCCGTGATGTGGCATATTCAAAAGGTTCACCAGGACGCAAAACGCCCAGCACATTTACGCCGTATCGTCCACGTAAATCGAGTTCTGCCAAAGAAAAACCTTGAACTTCTTTTGGTGGATGCAGCTTCATAATGGCGAAGCCGTTTTTTTCCATTTCGATGTAGTCTTTCATGCGCCCACCGACCAGGTGTGCTGTGCGTTGCCCGGCATCAAATTCGGGATATACAACGTGATGAGCGCCGATTCGTCGCAAAATTCTGCCGTGCTCGCGCGAAATTGCTTTAGCCCATATGTTAGGTATTCCTAAATCAACGAGGTTCGCGGTGATTAAAACAGAAGCTTCAAGTGATGTGCCGATGCCGACAACTGCACTGCGAAATTCTTTTGCTCCGATCTGGTCAAGTGCTTCCATTGAGGAGGCATCAGCTTCGACCAGTGGGAAACGCCCGGTAAATTGGCGGACACGTCGAGCGTCTTTTTCGACAGCGAGAATTTCGTAGCCCATTTTTTCCAGGGTCAATGCCACTGCTGATCCAAAGCGGCCAAGACCAATGACGAGTGTGCCAGATGCCAGCGTTTTTTCTTCTGTCATAGGTGTATTGTCCCATTTTCTGTGTTTATGTGAATAAGTACGCTGCTCGTATGAGTTACTTTAGCCGATGATAGGGCGTTCTTCTGGCATACGTATGAGGCGTGAGCGTTCACGTACAGCAAAGGCCGCGGCCATTGTCACTGTTCCTGTACGGCCTGCGAACATGAGTAAGGCCAGAACGTATTTGGCTCCGGCTGGCAGGGTTGCTGTGATGCCGGTGGATAAGCCGACGGTTGCGAATGCGGAAACAGATTCAAAGAGGATGACGTCGAGGGTGTAGTTCGTCATGGACAGCAAAATGACGACAGAAATCGACACGAGGGCAATACCCATAAGCGTGACCGCAACAGCTAAACGTACAACTGAAATGGGGATGCGGCGCCCGAAAGTTTCAATGTCACGATCACCGCGTGCTTCTGCGATAACTGCGAGGAGCAGAACCGCAAAAGTTGTCACTTTGATTCCGCCGGCAGTTGAAGCGGAGCCTCCGCCGATCATCATGAGTATGTCTTGAACGAAATGTGTATGTGGTCGCATGACTCCCACATCGAGTGCTGAGAGTCCAGAAGAACGACTGTTGACACCTGCAAGCAAGATGTTGAGGGTTTTGGTGGGTATGTCGGCTTGTGCGAGGGTTTCAGGATTTGTCCATTCGCTGAGGGCCAGCATAAGAGTTCCCACGAAGGCTAGGGTGAGGTAGACCGACAGAGTGAGTTTCGTGTGAAGCGACCATTTGTGAGGTGTGCGCCAGTGAGAGGAAAGATCCAAAATCACGGGGAAGCCAACAGCCCCAACCATTGTGCCTAGGATGATGGGGAAAAGCATCCACCAGTCTGAGACGAAGGGGCCAAGACCGCCGACGAGGATAACGAATCCTGCGTTATTGAAAACAGAGATTGCCATGAAAAGCGCTTGCCACGCGGATTCGAGAGGAGTCAGTGTGCCTAATGTGAGGAATCTGGGGAAAAATACCGCAAAAAGTATGATTTCAGCAGTTAATGAGGTGACAACGACGGCGATGAGCAGGCGGGATAATTTGCTCATATTGTCTTGTTTGGTTTCGGCGGCGGCCAACATTCTTTGAGTGAGTCCCAGATGGCGTGAAACAGCAACGCCGAGTATGGAAGCAAGGGTCATCACACCGAGTCCGCCAACCATGACACCAAGTGCAATAACTGCTTGTCCGAAAGTGGTCCATTGGGTTGCTGTGTCAACCGTGGTCAGACCGGTGACGCAGACCGCAGATACTGCGGTAAAGAGAATGTCAACAAATGCGAGGGGTTGGTTACCTGTTGAAGATATAGGCAAACTGAGTAAAAGCGTGATGAAAGTGACGATCAGCGCAAAGACTCCGATAGCTAAGCGGGCTGGTGCATTTCGCGCACGTTTTGCGATCCAGGTACGTAGGATCTGCACATAGGACACAGGCAAAGGATGTTGTTTGCGTGTGTGAGCTCTGCTGTGAGAGGTGTGCGTGGAATCGGCCATAGCTTACCTAGTTCGTGGCATTGGAAAATTATGAGTGCTTCACATGTATCCTAAGTCGCGTTGTCTTTTATTGTGAATAGCAGTGTGATAAAAGATTCTATTGAGATTTGTGTGAACAAAGTTGCATTTGAGGTACCTGTGCCCGTTATTATTATCCTTGAGGTTGAAACAAGGACGGCAGGAGAGCCGAACGCCTCGTGCCACAATGGGAGTCATCAATGGAACACAAGTCTGCTCCTCGTCTCATGACGGTGTCCGAGGTGGCGGATGTCATGCGCGTATCGCGGATGACAGTGTATAGGCTCATTCATAGCGGCGAAATGCCGGCAATTCGGGTGGGAAAGAGTTTCCGTGTACCCGAGGTTGTTGTGAATCAGTTACTTCATGCAGGTTTGGCTGAACAAACTGATACACGAGCTTTTGGTACTGAGGGGTAAGATATTGGGGAATGTGCTTATTGGCACGTGACCTCATTACGGTAAACCTTGCCGTATACATCCAACGATTCGAGGGAGGGACCCAATGGGCTCCGTCATTAAGAAGCGCCGTAAGCGTATGGCAAAGAAGAAGCACCGTAAACTGCTTCGTAAAACTCGTCATCAGCGTCGCAATAAGAAGTGAGCGCGTGACGGGCGAATACTGTCCGTCAATGACACATATTCAGGGGTCCGACATCGGTCGGGCCCTTGCTTTATTTTGTTATGTTTAGAGCTGAGTGTTACCCCGGATTACGTGTATGTATTCAGGAAATCCGGGTAAGTGTTTTGTCGGGTGCGTGCTTTATATGAATAGGCGTGTTCTTTTGCTTTGTCACATTGAAAGAAATATTTTCTGACAGTTTTTTCGCATGTATTTCTTTTCTAAAACCTCTGCACCTCTTGGTATAGAATCTGAGGAAATAGGCCCGAGGATAAGGAAAAAGCTCTAAAAGAGTGCGCTAGTTCATGTTTTGTACACAACTTCCGCTAAAGTCAGGTTATGACGAACGTGAGTACAGTGTCAGAAAATTCGCAGACTCCAGCTATTTCGGAAACGTCAATGCAGACACGACCGACGCTTCTCCTTATTAATCTTGGCACCCCTGAAGCTCCTACGCCCTCAGCTATACGAACTTTCCTACGTGAATTCCTGAGCGACCCGCGTGTTGTTGAGATGCGGCCTTTGCTGTGGAAAATGATTCTTGAAACCTTCATCCTTCCTTTTCGTCCGCGTATGATCGCTCCTCAATATCGCAGTATTTGGACAGAGGGCGGTTCCCCACTTATGCGCGGCACGCAAGAACAAGCAGAGCAACTTCAACGCATTTTTGGTGAGCAGCTCAATATACGCATTGCCATGCGTTACGGAAATTCTTCCATCAAGGACGAACTCACCCGCATATACAATTCAGGATGCCGAAAAGTCCTTATCTTGTCAGCCTATCCACAGTACGCAGCCAGTACGGTAGGGACTGTGTATGACGAGGTAGCGCGTTGGGCGTTATCTGCACGAGATCAAATGGAAATACGCACAATCCGTAGCTTCCAAGGAGCCTCTGAATATATTGAGGCTTTAGCTCAAGCAATTGAAGCTCATTGGCAAGAACATGGTCGCCCTCATTTTGATGCAGGAGATCGACTGATCTTATCTTTCCATTCAATCCCTGTGGCAATGCGTGATCTAGGTGATCCCTACCCAAGCGAATGTGAGGAAACCTACGACCTTCTTGCGGAACGTCTGCGTTTGCCCCGAGAAGCTATTATGCGAACCTATCAATCTGTTTTTGGGCGTGCGGAATGGGTGGGTCCAGCAACGATTGATACGGTCAAAGAATTAGGGCGCACATACAAAGGACGTCTTGATGTGATCTGCCCAGGATTTATGGCAGATTGTTTGGAAACCTTAGAAGAAATAAATGAGCTGAACCGACAGGCCTTCTATGAAGCCGGTGGCACAGAATTTCACTATATTCCTTGGGGGAATGGGTCAAAGGGTGCTGTCGCTACTCTTGCTGAACAAATACGGCAGGGCGCAGCAGGCTGGTTGAACAACAAATAAGCGGGCGAAAACAGGATATTCACGCGTTTGCGGACCACTTATACCTTAGGTTGCCTACTGCCTAAGCATGCAGCTACTCCGTAGCAATGGTGATGCCCTGCCTGAGAGTAATAAGAAAGTAGGCAATGCTATTTAGAAAGTGCTGAATTCTTCCTCATCTAGCCGTTGCCTAATACGCTGGAAAACTTTCTCAAAAACAGCGCTTTCTTCCGGAGTCATGTCATCAAGCAGCAGTTTTTTCAGCAGATCTGCGTGATGGGACGTTGCTTTGCGTAGAGCGGCATTTCCTGCACGTGTGAGTGTGATGATGCCGCCTCTTTTGTCTTGCGAACACAGTGTGCGCGTGATGTAGCCGCGCTCAACGAGTCGATGCAGAGTATGAGTTAAACGTGAAGGACTGAAAACAACGCTACGGGCCAACAATCCTAAACGAATCCCATTTTTTCCTGCGCGTTCGGTATGCAGGAGGACATTGTATTCAGGCAGGCTGAGTGAACTTTTTTTCTTGAGTTCATTTTCTAATCGAAGGGCAAGTCGTGTGGTAGTTGAAAAACATGTTTCCCAAGGGCAACCCGGAATATCGGAGTTCATGATTTTCTTCCTTCTGAGCTTTCTGTGTGTGGGGGAGGGCAGGGACGTGTGGCCTGAGCGCAGGCATTGTCTATGAGTCTAGGTGCAATAGTGTGGAATGAGAATCCGTAAAGTCCTATTCGCCTTTGTTTAAGCAAGAATTTTGTGTTCTTGCGCTGTAGTAATCGTTTCAGTGAAGTTAATTTACAGGTTTGGCGAAGAAAAAGAAAGTGGCAATTGATAATTTCAGATGCTCAAGCAAGTAAAGTGCGAGTTAAGTTTCGATTTTTCCGCAGGCCAGAATCAATTTTATTTTCTTCTTCAGTCAATTATTTCTCTTTCATAGGAAAAGTTAAGGAGCAGAATTAAAGAGGTGAATCGAATGAAGGAAATTATTTAACTTTCACTTTATTCTGTTTCATATAAGTGACGCATAAAACGCTTTAATATTTTCTTTATAAGTTCGCTGTCAAGTTCTTTTATATTAGAATAAACATGTCTGGTGTACTGCGGATACTTTTCTGTTTTGGTCACAAAGTGAGGCGCTCATGAAGAAAACAAAAGTAATTCTTATTGACGATGTGGATGGAGCGGAAGCTCAGCGTACAGTTTCTTTTTCTTTTGATGGAATTGATTACGAAATTGACCTTTCTGAGGAAAACCTCGCGCGCATGAAGAAAACGTTAGATGAATGGATTGCTGCGGGACGTCGTATCGGCGGCCGTCAGCGTCGCAGAACATCTGGCGTTACGGCTGTCCCCGGTTTAAGTGCCGAGGTGCGCGCATGGGCGAAAAAGCGAGGGATCGCTGTGAGTGAACGTGGACGTATCCCTGCGGAATTAGTGAGCCAGTATCACGCTGAAAACGCCTAACCATTTTTGAGGTTTTACGGTATATCGTGCCTTTATGTGGGAGGAATAGCCTCCCGTGATGATATGTGTATGCCCTAGTGGGCCTTGTGCCCTAAGACAATACCGACGATACAGAGGAGAATACTGATCGTGACTTATACATTAGTGCTGCTTCGCCACGGCGAAAGCGAATGGAATGCAAAGAACTTATTCACCGGTTGGGTGGATGTTCCTCTCTCAGAAAAAGGACGAGCAGAAGCTGCTCGCGGCGGTGAATTCCTGAAGGAAGCAGGTGTCCTACCGGATATTCTGTTCACCTCTATGCTTCGCCGTGCAATCATGACAGCGAACCTGGCTCTTGATGCGGCTGATCGTCACTGGATCCCCGTGCAACGCCACTGGCGTCTCAACGAACGTCACTACGGTGCTTTGCAAGGGAAGAATAAAAAGGAAATCCGTGACGAATACGGTGATGAGCAATTCATGCTGTGGCGTCGTTCCTACGATGTGCCACCGCCAGCAATTGAACTGGGATCAGAATTTTCTCAAGACAGCGACCCGCGTTATGCAGGTGAACAGATCCCAAGCACCGAATGTCTAAAAGACGTGCTCGAACGCCTGTTGCCGTACTGGGAAGAAACAATTGTTCCTGAAATTCGCACAGGAAAGACAGTAATGATCGCTGCCCACGGTAACTCATTACGCGCTATCGTCAAGCACCTCGATCAGATTTCCGACGATGAAATCGCTGGTGTCAATATTCCCACCGGTATCCCGTTGGTTTATGAATTGGATGAGGAAACTTTGCAACCTGTAAAGAAAGGTGGCCGCTACCTTGATCCTGAAGCTGAAGCAAAGATTGCGGCAGTTGCGAATCAAGGTAAGTAAGACCTCGTCTGGAAGGCGCTGAGACGGACCGATAGCTAAGACTATGGTCGATGCCCTCAGGGCGACAGATACTACAGGGCAGGGTGCATATCATATGTGCCCTGCCCTCTTTTTATGAGGTGGAGTGTGTGATACAGCGAAAAAGCGGGGTAAATATTCCGGAAAATGTGCACACTGCCTCTTAAAGCACAGCAAATGGTAGTATGAATACGCTGTTGTCTATATGCGCAGGGAGCTCCAATGTCGTTCGCCATCGGTCAGACCGTTGTGTATCCACATCACGGTGCAGCCACGATCGAAGAAATTTCGATCCGCAAAATCCGCGGTGAAGAAAGGACCTACCTGACTTTGCGTGTCAGTCAAGGTGACCTCACCATTCAAGTACCCGCAGAAAATGTTGATCTTGTCGGCGTGCGCGACGTGGTTGATGAGGACGGCTTAGAGGAAGTCCTTTCAGTTCTTCGTTCCCCCTACGTTGAAGAACCAACAAATTGGTCACGACGCTACAAAGCAAATCAAGAAAAAATTGCGACAGGCGACATTGTTCGTGTCTCAGAGGTAGTCCGTGACCTGACGCGCCGTGACGACCAAAAGAAACTGTCAACCGGTGAAAAACGCATGCTCACAAAAGCGCGCCAAATCTTAACCTCTGAACTTGCCCTCGCGCGCGGTATCGACAAAGCGGCTGCTGCTATCCGCCTTGATGAAATCCTCGCAGAAGGACAAATCATCATGCCGGACCTCGATACAGACGACGCTGACACTGACGCGCCACATTCAGGTGACGACAACTGATATGACACGCGCTTATGCGGTGCTGACAGCCGCGGGTGCAGGTAAGCGCCTAGGAAATACTCTTCCTAAAGCTCTTATTCCTTTAGACGGTCAGCCGCTTGTTCTACGCGCGGCACGTGGACTCGCTCACGCTGGTATTGCAGGTATCGTCATTACAGCCTCCCCGGAAGCGTATGACGATTTTCGCGCTGTTTTTCCGGAAAACCATGTACCAGGAACCGACACGCAAGTTCACATCGTCGTAGGAGCCTCACAATCGCGCCAAGCCTCTGTTGGGCGAGGATTGGCCGCAATAAGCAGCCTCGCACGTACATGCGGTGATGAATTACAAGATGACACGGTGATTCTCATACATGATGCAGCCCGTTGTCTGACTCCTACTGCCGTGATTACCCGTGTTATCACGGCAGTACGCCAAGGGTACGAAGCCGTGATTCCTGCTATGCCTGTCACAGACACATTAAAAATGGTGGATCGACCTTCTGCAGCCGATGACGTACCACGAGTGGTGACAGCGACACCTGAACGTCGTTGCATGGTTGCAATTCAAACGCCACAAGGTTTTACCTGGGCGACAATACGTCGAGCTCACGAGTATGGTGCTGAACTTTCTCATAATGAAATGACCGCTGCAACAGATGATGCAGCACTAGTGGAAGCGATGGGAGGAACTGTCCACGTTGTTACGGGTGATTTACAGGCAATGAAAATCACCACTAGTATCGATCTTGCGTTAGCGGAACTGATACTCAAACAGTGACAACACGTAATATGCGTGTGTGCACGCAACATGTGTATGCGCATGTCCCTATATCGACGTGACTATGCGCGCTGTTGAGTAAAGACACGTGAAGGATGTCAACGACATCAATATCCGAGGAGGATACATGTCAGATCACACTGTAAAACACAGAAAACTTCTGACCCGCCCCGTTATTGAATGGGCAATGTGGGACTGGGGATCAGCAGCATTTAACGCTGTCGCTACAACTTTTGTGTTCACTACCTACCTGACCAGTGACGGAAAATTCACTGACGGAGCTACAGCATCACGGTACCTGTCCATTGGTTTGACAGTTGCGGGCCTCGTCATCGCTTTACTTG
Organism: Schaalia sp. lx-100; assembly: GCF_021083625.1. Taxonomy (NCBI): domain Bacteria; kingdom Bacillati; phylum Actinomycetota; class Actinomycetes; order Actinomycetales; family Actinomycetaceae; genus Schaalia; species Schaalia sp. lx-100. Next base: position 54,631 of record NZ_JAJNRP010000006.1, read on the forward strand.
CGCCAATTACCGGTCAACGCGCAGACAGACGAGGCAAAGGCGGGGTACTCCTCGGATGGTTTACAGGCCTTGTCGTTGTATGTATGCTCGCCATGTATTTCGTGTACCCCAATAGTCCACTTGGACCCATCAACGCACTGTGGTTGGGTGTGCTCCTACTAGGCTTAGGCAACATATTCTTTGAATTTGCCTCTGTTAACTACAACGCCATGCTGAACCATATTGCCCGCAAAGAAGATATGGGTCGCATTTCAGGTTTTGGCTGGGGGGCCGGCTATATTGGTGGGATTGTCCTCCTCCTCATTATCTATGTCGGATTCATAGCCCCCGAAGTTGGTTGGTTTGGTGTAACCACTGAAAATGACATGAATATTCGTGTCGCTATGCTCGTGGCAGCCGCACAATTCACGATTTTTGCTTTACCTGTCATTATCCGATCACCAAAACCGCGCCATGTGCATGTGGAACAACCTGATGCTCAAGAAGGGCGCGAAAGCCTCATACAGTCCTACCGTTTACTGTGGAAAACCGTGCGGAACCTTAAAAAAGTCGCTCCGCATACCCTGTTTTTCCTGATCGCCTCAGCGGTCTTTCGTGACGGCCTGGCGGGAACATTCACATATGGCGCAATTATTGCGAAAACAACTTTCCACTTCACTGCCAGCGATGTGATGATTTTTGCGATCGCGTCAAATGTGGTCGCAGGTTTAGCGACTATCGCCTTTGGAGCTTTAGACGACAAATTTGGCCCCAAAAAAGTTATCGTCACATCCCTTATCGCAATGACACTGTCAGGTACAGGGATTTTCGTGTTCTACGCTAACGGTCCGATAGTGTTTTGGATTCTTGGCCTTATCCTGTGTATTTTCGTTGGTCCTGTCCAATCTGCGTCACGTTCCCTGCTGGCTCGTATGATTCCCGAGGGACGTGAAGGTGAAATTTTCGGCCTCTACGCTACAACGGGCCGAGCTGTTTCCTTCCTTGCACCCGCCATGTACTTACTGGCATTAACAGTAGGTGAAATAGTCAATCCTGGCGGAGAATACACGCACTGGGGTGTCCTTGGTATCGCTTTGATTTTACTGGCAGGCTTATTACTGATACTGCCTGTCAAGGTCGAAGAAGCACATTTAGATCACTTCGATGAATCTGAACGGCACGCAGGAAAGACCTCAGAAACGACGAATTAAAAGGAAAATCTCGGAACAAACTGACATATCCGAACTGCTTTCCTTCGGTGGGTGTGCGAGAGTTTTTCGCGCACCCACCACGTGTGTGGCCTAAATGCGAAAATACGTGCATCTATTCCCCAAAGCAGGACCCTTTTTGTCTGGGCTGTCTTACGCACGCTGGTGAGCGTACAGCTATTGTGATACGCCTCCGAAACCTGACAAGTTAGCCCCAAGAAAGTCTTTACGAAATACGAGGACATTGGCGATCGCTGCCAAACCATCACCACGACCAGTAAAACCTAATCCGTCTGTTGTCGTTGCACTAACAGAAACCGGTGCGCTGACAATACTGCTCATGCGCTGACACGCTTCAGGTAGACGAGCAGCCATACGCGGACGTTTACCGATAATTTGGACAGTAGCATTTCCAAGGCGCCAGCCCGCATCATGCGCCATACGCATGACCTCACGCATAAAAGTTTCTCCACTGGCATTCGCCCACTGCGGACGGTCTGTACCGAAAACAGTTCCTAATTCACCCAGTCCACAGGCTGTAAGAATCGCATCACATAAAGCATGTGCTGCAACATCTGCATCTGAATGTCCCGACAGTGGTGTTTCATCGGGCCACTGTAAACATGCAAGCATCAGCGGGCGCTCAGAAGCGTGATCCTTAGCAAAAGCGTGAACGTCACATGCCTGTCCCGTTCGGAAAGGAAAAAAAGGCTCTGCAGGTGACATATCGGATAAGACAGTGGATAAAGAGTCGCTCATACCTCAAGCCTACGGCTTCTTTTTCGTGGCGACACTACGACGTGCGAGGGCACGAATGGGCCTTGCATGAAACACTCAACAACAAGTGAGACTCCACCGATAGAATCGCTCTGTGCGTTACCTTTCAACTCGTTCAGCAACAGATACGCCCACCATGAGCTTCAGTGATATTTTGCTGATGGGACTTGCTCCAGATGGCGGTTTATACATGCCGGTGGACTACCCGACGATCACCGAAGAAATACTCGCGCAGTGGCGTACCACTTTGAATGAGGAAGGCTATGCTGCTTTAGCGGCACGTGTCCTCTCGTTATTTATCGACGATATTCCAACTGAGGATCTTGTAGGAATATGCGAACGGGCCTACCGTACCCCGACATTTTCTACACCGGATATCGTGCCCGTGACAGACCTCGGAGACGGCCTGTGGCTCTCACACCTATCTGAAGGGCCGACAGCGGCTTTCAAAGATATGGCTATGCAGCTTTTAGGTGAACTCTTTGAATATGAACTCACACGCAGGAATAGTTGGCTCACCATTGTCGGAGCCACCAGTGGTGACACAGGTTCGGCTGCTGAATATGCGCTGCGTGGACGCGCCGGATTATCCGTCGTCATGTTGACTCCAGCAGGTAGGATGACTCCTTTCCAACGAGCACAAATGTTTTCCCTGATGGATGACAATATTGTGAACGTCGCGGTTGACGGAGTATTTGATGACTGCCAAGACCTCGTCAAATCCCTCAACATGGATGCGGATTTCAAAGCCGAATGGCACATAGGCGCGGTGAATTCAATTAACTGGGCGCGCCTGGTTGCTCAAGTTGTGTACTACGTGGCGACATGGATTCGCGTATCGGAACAGGTAGCACTTGCAAGGGGAACCCATCCGAATCAGCAGAAAATCAGTGTCTGTGTGCCTTCAGGTAACTTCGGTAACGTATGTGCTGCTCATATTGCGCGCTCGATGAGACTCCCGCTCGGTACGTTAATTGTGGCAACAAATGAAAATGATGTCCTTGACGAATTTTTCCGTACAGGTGTGTACAGGGTTCGTTCATCAGCAGATACCCTTGCCACCTCGTCACCGTCTATGGATATTTCAAAAGCGTCAAATTTTGAGCGTTTTGTGTGGGATATGCTCCATCGTGACGCTGAGCGTGTTGCTGATCTTTTCGGTGCGTCCTTGACGACTCAGGGCTTTTTTGATCTGTCAGATACTCCAGAATTTGCTTCACTGCGTGACACGTGGGGTTTCGTGTCAGGTTCTTCAGGTCATGCTGATCGCGTGACACAAATACGTCAGGTCTACAAAAACAGTGGGTATTTATTGGATACTCATACGGCTGACGGTGTGCATGTGGCAAAACAATGGGTGGCCCACGTGGATACGCCACTTGTCGTGATGGAAACAGCATTACCTGTGAAATTTGCGGACACAGTTGCTGAAGCAATCGGTGAAGTTCCGCCCATGCCGCAGCGTTTTGTGGGTATTGAGGATGCTCCACAAAAAGTGACAGATATGCCAAATGATGTGGAAAAGTTAAAAGAGCTTGTGCGTACACATGTGCGTGCCTTTCCTCAATCAAGTGAACATCATGAGGTAGCTTCCCTTAGCTATGAGGGCCGCAACTAAGGACCGCTTACCGCTGATAGTGCGGCGGGGTGTCCTCTCTGTTGTCATTATGTAGGCGTATTAGTTGAGTTCGTGTGTCACATGTCCGATTCATCTGGCTGATACACGTGGGCAGTGCTGAGCCTATTACGATGGACCTATGACGTTACACATGTACGACTCACGAACCGCTCAGCTCCAACCGCTTCGTCCGATACGTCCAGGACATGTAGGAATTTACTTATGTGGTGCGACGGTTCAAGGTTCGCCGCATGTAGGGCATCTGCGTAGTGCTGTGGCCTTCGATACTCTGATTCGCTGGTTGAAGCGCAGTGGCTATGAGGTGACATATGTACGTAATGTCACCGATATTGACGATAAAATCCTCATGAAATCGGAGGAAGCGGACTGGCAATGGTGGGCATGGGCTTACCGTTTTGAACAGGAATTTGCGGCAGCTTACCGTGCTTTGGGGGTGATTCCACCAACATATGAGCCACGAGCAACAGGGCATATCCCCCAGCAGATTGCTTTGATTCAGCGTCTTATTGATCGTGGACATGCCTATGCTGATGGTCAAAATAATGTGTATTTCGATGTGCGTTCGCTTTCAGACTATGGTTCTTTAACTCGTCAGCGCCTTGAGGACATGCTCACCACAGAAGATCCTGCTCAGATTGATTCTTCACGTGAAGCAGGTAAACGTGACCCGCGTGATTTTGCCTTGTGGAAAGCAGCAAAAAGATCTGAGCCAGAAACGGCTTCATGGGATTCACCATGGGGGCGAGGCCGCCCGGGATGGCACCTTGAATGTTCAGCAATGGCCTGTCATTACCTGGGTGAAGAATTTGATATTCATGGTGGAGGCATTGATTTGCGTTTCCCTCACCATGAAAATGAGCAGGCTCAATCACACGGGGCCGGGTGGAATTATGCGCGCCTGTGGGTTCACAACGCATGGGTGACTACTCACGGTGAAAAAATGAGTAAATCCTTAGGAAATGTGTTGTCCTTGGATTCTTTGACACGCGATTATCCTGCCGTAGTCATCAGGTGGGCGCTGTCAACGGTGCATCATCGTTCCGCTATCGAATGGGGGCCGCAAACTTTACCGGCGGCAGCTTCGGCATGGGCAAAATTTTCTGGTTTTGTTGCGCGCACAATTGAGGTGGCTGGTCGCATTCCAGAAACGGAGGTGCGTTCATTAACGCCAGAGGATCTGCCGCGTGCTTTTACTGATGCGATGAATGATGATTTGAATGTGGCAGGCGCTCTTGCTGTGGTGTATGAGTACATGAAGCAGGGGAATGTGGCCCTCAATGATGGGGATGTGGAAGCGGTACGTCGAGCGCAACTGTACGTGCGTTCCATGCTTGATGTATGGGGGTGTGACCCGGCTTGCGATCAGTGGAATGCTTCAACAAATAGTGCCGAGGCTTGCCTTGGTGTGACTGATAGGGGCGCTGAAGCTTTGGCGGCGCTGGTTGAAGCAACTATGGCTGATCGTGCTCAGGCTCGCGCACAGAAGGATTGGGCGCGTGCTGACGAATTACGTGATCGTTTAGCTGCTGCAGGTATTGTGGTTGAAGATGGGCGTGAAGGAGCCTCTTGGCATTTGGCTTAGGGTAAATATGCGTGTTGTGGGCAATATCGTGTCGGTTTTTGTCTGCGCGTGCAGGTAGGTCAGCTTTATGCTATTAAGCTGAATTGTTGTGTTATTGCGTGTACTTGTGGGAGTAGGAGTGTAGTAATGGCGGGTAATGATGGGCGTCGCGGTGCGGTACGTAAACCTGGCTCAAAGAAAGGGGCGACGGTTGGTACGGGAGGTCATTCGCGACGGCGTTTAGAGGGGCGAGGGCCGACTCCGAAAGCTGAAGATCGGACATATCATCCGGCGCATAAACGTAAGATTGCGCGTGAAAAACGTGAAGCTCAAGAAGCCGCGATTGCTCGTGCTCGTGCGAAGTCATCGATTAAGGTGCCCGAGGGGTATGAGCTTATTGCTGGTCGTAATCCGGTGGCTGAGGCTGTACGTGCCGGTGTTCCGTTGTCGCGTGTTTTCGTGATGGGGAATGTGAAAGATGATCGTGTCGAGGAAGTTGTTCGTCAGGCTACGGCTTTAGGTGCGCCCGTGTATGAGGTGACACGTCGTGATCTGGATGTGGCAACTGATGGTGCTGTTCATCAGGGTGTTGCTGTGGAGGTTCCTGCCTACGAGTACAGTGATGTTGCTGATCTTATTGCTGATTCTGTTCAGCAGGTGAATGCGCCTTTGTTGGTTGCTTTAGATCAGGTGACAGATCCGCATAATGTGGGGGCGGTTTTGCGTAGCGCAGGTGCTTTCGGTGCGGATGGTCTGATTTTGCCTGAGCGTCGGAGTGCGGGTGTGACGACGACTGCGTGGAAGGTATCGGCAGGGGCTGCTGCGCATGTGCCTGTAGCTCGCGCAACGAATTTGGTGCGTGCTTTAGAGGACTGTAAACGTGCAGGTTTCTTTGTTGTTGGACTTGATGGCGGCGGTGATGTTGAGCTACGTGATTTGGAGTTGGCGACGCTTCCTTTGGTTGTAGTTACTGGTGCTGAGGGCTCAGGTTTATCGCGTTTAGTGCGTGAAAAATGCGATCAGGTGGTGTCAATCCCGATTTCTTCGGTGGTGGAGTCTTTGAATGCTGCGGTGGCTACGGGTATTGCTTTATATGAGGTAATGTCAGTGCGCCGTGCGCATGAGGGGTGACGTTGCAGTGTGTGCCCGACGGTGTGTGAATGCCGTCGGGTTTTCTTTCATAAAAAAGTGATATCATATTTATATCACTTAAGAGGTTTTGACGCCCAGAGCGTATACGGCCTCTCTTAGAGGAAAGAAAAGATGATGAACAAACAAAAAGTTCAGATAATGCAAACGCGCGCCACTGATGGTGAAATCATTGAAAAACCTGCACTTAGCTACGGTTCAGGTCTGTCTTTCGTGTTCCTTCTGCTTGTTTTAACTTTACTTGCAGGCAGCATCTACGGATTTATCATGGCTGTACAAGCTACAGAGACAGATGAATCTGCGGTGGGAACCTATTTTGCTCTCTCGGCTGTAGTTTTTGGTGTTGTCCTGCTTTTTGGTCTGACATCACTGGATATAGTTTCCCCAGGACAAACCAGTGTCCGACAATTCTTCGGACGCTACATTGGCACTGTTCGCCGCACAGGTCTTGTATGGGTTCCGCCTTTAACCACCGGAAAGAAAGTATCCGTTAAAATACGCAACTTTGAAACTCAAGAACTCAAAGTAAATGACCTCGATGGTAACCCCATTAACATTGCAGCAATCGTGGTATGGAAAGTAGCTGACACAGCCCGAGCAGTTTACTCTGTTGAAAAATATGAAGAATTTATTCACACCCAATCAGAAGCAGCGCTCCGGCACGTCGCAACCGTTCACCCCTACGACGAACCTGGCCCAGGTGAAACATCGCTACGCGGTGGAACTGATATCGTTTCCACAGAGCTAGCTGCAGAACTATCCGCACGTGTTTCTATGGCAGGTCTTGAAATTGTCGAAGTACGCATATCGTCCTTGGCCTATGCCCCTGAAATCGCGCAAGCAATGTTGCAACGCCAACAAGCAGGTGCGGTAATCGCTGCGCGAGAACAAATCGTCGAAGGTGCAGTAACAATGGTCGATCAAGCACTGAAACGCCTTGAACAAGACGACATTGTGACCCTTGATGATGAACGAAAAGCTCAGATGGTATCCAACCTCCTTGTTGTCCTCTGCTCTGAACAAAACACAACCCCAGTTATTAATGCTGGCTCTTTGTACTCCTGACAGGAGATGGAGTGAGCGACAAAGTAAAAGGGCGCGGCGATGACAAAGAACGGCTGTTATCGCCCGCTTCCTTGCCTGACAAAGCCAAGGAAGACCAGCGCCCACATACGCAAAAGAACGCGCGAAAAAGTATCCTCCTGCGATTAGATCCTTTTGTTCATGACGCTCTGGCAAAATGGGCATCTGACGAACTAAGGTCAGTGAATGCGCAGATTGAAATTATTTTGCGACGTGCTCTCACGCAAGCCGGACGCGAATATACAGCCGCGCCCCTGCGTTCACGTGGCCGCCCCTCAAAACAGAATGATATTTCTGAATAATACGCATAACTGTGTATGACGTGACTTACACGCACATCACTTTTACTGGCAGCGCTCGCAGTATTTCTCGACTACAATTCATGAGGTAGAACCACCGTTCTGCCTGCGTTGTGCCGAGGCATATCACGCAGAATCGGTTAAACAGGAGAACCACCATGCCAGCGGTGATCGTACTCGGAGCTCAATGGGGCGATGAAGGCAAAGGTAAAGCCACAGATCAATTAGGTCAACGGACAGATGTGGTCGTAAAATTCAACGGCGGTAATAACGCAGGTCATACAGTTGTCATAGGTAAAGAAAAATACGCACTTCACCTCCTTCCAGCAGGTATCCTTTCGCAAGGAGTCACACCAGTTATTGGTAACGGGGTCGTCGTTGACCTTGAAGTTCTTTTCCAAGAACTCGAAGAAATGACATCGCGCGGTGTGGACGTATCACGATTACTTATCTCTGCCAACGCTCATATCATCCCCAGCTACAACCGCATCATGGATCGCGTCACCGAAAAATCATTAGGTGAACGGCAAATTGGCACCACTGGTCGCGGAATCGGCCCCACATACGCCGACAAAATGAACCGTATCGGTATTCGCATACAAGACCTTTTCGACCCATCCATTTTGCGACAAAAAGTACACAGCGCACTGTCTGGGAAGAACACAACCTTAGAGGCCTTCGGAGCCCAACCCATCAATCCAGATACCGTAGTGGAAGAACTCCTCTCCTACGCGGACCGGATTCGACCTATGGTTGTTGACGCATCATATGTGGTAAACAAAGCCCTCGACGAAGGAAAAACTGTCCTCTTTGAAGGAGGACAAGCCACAATGCTTGACATTGACCACGGCACCTATCCTTTCGTCACCTCATCAAATCCGACTGCCGGCGGCGCATTGACAGGCACAGGTGTTGGCCCCACTCGTATTGATGCGGTTGTTGGCGTGGCCAAAGCCTATACGACACGTGTTGGTGAAGGTCCTTTCCCCACAGAACTGACAAATGAAATAGGGCAAGCACTCCGTGGAAAAGGCAGAGAATTCGGTGTAACGACCGGACGTCCTCGCCGTTGCGGTTGGTTTGATGCCGTGGTAGTTCGCTACGCGGCTCGCATCAACGGATTAACAGATATTTGCTTGACGAAACTCGATGTCCTCACCGGATACGACACAATCCCCGTATGTGTGGCATACGACGTTGATGGCGTTCGCATGAATGAAATGCCAATGGATCAAACCTCATTCCACCACGCTATTCCCGTATACGAGGAAATGCCTGGGTGGACTGAAGATATCACAGGGATACGTCGCTACGAGGACTTGCCAGTGAATGCGCGCGCATATGTGGAACGTTTAGAGGAACTATGCAATTGCCGTATTTCCTCTATCGGCGTAGGACCAGGACGCGAAGCAACAATCGTGCGGACACCGATCTTCGCTTAAGAAAACTCATTTTCTGTGCGCTCACCGTAAGACTGCGGTGAGCGCACTGCTGTATAAACAATGCAACCTGATAAAACAAAAGCAACTACTCAGCGCAGAAAAAGCGTGACAGACATCCTGTAATCGGGGATCGTGTACGGAGAACTTCACAGTAAAGAAGAAAAACACCGAGCCGAAAGCGCCTGTCGGCGCGAAGGCCGCTCGTAGCGGCAGAGTGTGGAGCCCGGGGCTTAGCGACTCGGTGCCTGCCTATCTTACGACGATATATGCGTGAATGCTCACTGGGAAAAAATTTTGTGGAGAATAAACGAAAACAAGCGTATACCTATGTAAAGATACATACGTGGAAGCGGATGATACACGGAAGGTCCTGCCCGAAAATATGCAGGCCGAAATAGGTATTTCTCGTCGTGCCCGTGCTCAGGCGCACAAAAAATCTTTTATTCACACAACCCTCATCCGCCCAGCAACTGCTGGCCCGATGACAGTAACTGTGCTGAGCATAGTAGCTGCCCTCACCTCGATTATCCCGAACGGGCACTGGCTCATGTTGACCATACCTGTCCTAGCAGCCATTCTTTTAGCGCTGCAATGGCCGCAACTGACAGGTACCCCCACATCTGTCTTTGGTCAGGCAGGTATTGTTTTTGGTGCGCTTGTGTCCAATGTCGCGGTATCTGTAGTGAAAGACCTCTATTGGATCACACTATTAACGGCGCTCCTCGTAGTCCTTGTACTTATTGCTGAGGTTTTAAGTGCCCCACGTCCCATAGATCATTCACAGGTTTTTTCACGTGGAGAATCCGCAGGCACTAAGCGCATATCAACACATGTCGGATTTAGCCCCACATGGCCTACGCAAGCAACAACCGCGACAATCGTGGCTTCAGTAACAGGTCTTCTTATCGCAATGAGTGGTTCAACTTGGACCGGAATGAGCGTGTCACCGCGGTGGGCTTTCGCTATTCCCTTCACTGCTTTTACGGTGATTACTGCTTCATGGGCAATGCGTTTAGGCTCTCGCCAGTGGATTAATGTCCTCTGCTGTTTTACCTGCACTATCGCCGCAGGTATAGGTTCAATGATGTTTTTTGCTCAAGCAGTCCAAACCTCACGGATCAACGCGGTAATGCATGTACTTTCTTTCGGTGCAGGTACGTCACTTCATGTTGGAGTTGTGATTTTAGGTGTACTCCTTGGTGGCACTGTCGCTGTTGTTGTCACAGTAATTGACCGCTTATTTGCTGAACGGTGGGCCAGTAGCACCTCTCGCGCAGCAGCTATCGGAGCACTTATTTTCTTAACCGCCACATTCCCGATTTATGCTTTGATCCGCCTCGGTTAAACCTGACAAAACCACACGAAGGTAAAACAGGCCGGTTGCAGGTGTATTGGCTCGCGTGGCGATTATTCCTGTACTGGGTACCCTAGTAGTCATGATGGTAATTCCAGATAATCTACCTGTGAGTCTTGCGCCTCTTGCATGGATGCTTGGTTCATGGAAAGGCTGGGGAATGTATAGCGCCCAATTCCTCACCGACACATCCGCGCCTGCGCAAACCTTCCCTCGCGCACAAGCAGGGGAAGCAGAACACGCCAATGAGGAAAACGATCCTGAGGCATCAGACGACCAGCCTGTGATAGAAGAAATTCGATGCGACATCGTTGGCGACTACATGCGTATGACAACAACAATTCGTTACGCGCAGGTACGTGAAGGTATGAGTATTGACCCCGTATGGGATGCGCATACAGCTTTGAGCCTTATGGACGAAAGTGACATTCTATGGGAAGAAACATCCTATATTCACTTACTTTCCGGACATGTTGATGTAACAACGCTTGCTCCCGGGCAGTACGCTCCCAGAGAATTGATGGGAACGAGTGCGACAACAACAGGGCTGGGCACGCTTTGGGCCGGTGTGTCTGTGGGGCCGCGAGTACAGCTTGTTTCTGATGCGATCGCGCGCGCACCGCAGGCTGATGACATTACGCACCTAGGGCGGATGTATGGGCTTGTGAATGGTGAAATGATGTGGACGCAGGAATGTACACGCGCAGGCGCAGAAGTTGCGGTGGAACTATCAGGCCGCCTTATGCGCATATCTGAAGAACCTGAGGAAGCATATGCTGCTCCTGCCACATCAGGCACAGAACACGCAAACACCGCAGGATTTTCCACCTCACCGACATTGGAACGCTAAAAAATGACATTGAACATTCCACGCACAGTTTTTCACGCTCATCCGCAGATCGTATGTGATGATGCTGCAGAAATAACCGTAGGTATTCCCTTACATTTTGGTGATCCTTCAGGTGAACAATGGGCAATTGAAGCAGGGGAAGGCATTGTTGACCGTTTAGACCTTGCAGCTGTTGTTGTGAGCGGGCCTGACCGACAGACGTGGTTGACCTCGTTGGCTTCTCAAAATGTCACAGGAATGGGTCCGGGAGATTCACGGGAAATACTGATTCTGGACCCGAATGGTCACATTGAATATGCGGCTGCCGCACTGGATGACGGCGAAAATACGTGGCTCATTACCGCTCGTTCTCACGCGGAAAAACTGGCTCAGTGGCTAATTTCTATGCAGTTCATGCTCCGCGTACACGTGTGTATCCGTGAAGATATTCGCCTATTTTCAACGGCTCATAAGCGCTCGCGCGAAGCAATCACGGACTGTGCTGGCTACCTGATGACGTGGGAAGACCCGTGGCCAGGTGTCCTTGAAGGAGGCGCTTCCTACTTTTCTGGCGATCATCCGGCCAGTGGCCTACACATGATGATTCATGTTGTCACCCAAGATGCTGCGCACACTTTTGCGCATGAGTGGATTGCAGCAGGCCAGAAAAGACGGCCGGCTGGTTTTCTTGCATGGAATGCAATGCGAGTAGCTGCATGGAAACCTGATATTGCCTCCGAAGTTGATGAACGCACTATCCCGGCAGAACTGGACTGGTTACGGACAGCCGTTCACACCAAGAAAGGTTGTTATCGCGGTCAAGAATCTGTGGCCCGTGTCCTGAACTTAGGGCGGCCACCTCGTCGTTGTGTTTTCTTGCAACTTGACGGTTTCCGAGGGGATCTGCCCGCTTCGGGAGCGCGTATCACTTTCGGGGGGCGTGTCGTTGGGCGAGTGACATCATCAGCACGTCATGCCGATATGGGTCCGATTGCTCTTGCTGTCATTGCACGTAATGTGCCTGCAGATGCAGTACTTGATATTGATGGTGTAGCAGCAGCGCAGGAACTGATTGTCCCCTTGGATGGGAAATCGTCAGTGTCTCCACGTGAGCGGCCAGGCGCGAATTTACGTAATCCGCTTTTACGTCGTCCTGATACTCCAGCTCTTGGCGGAGGCGGTGTCGTTGCCGCCTCAGGGGGTCAGTAAATTATGCGGGCTGTATTGCAACGTGTGAAGCAGGCGAGTGTGACAGTAGATGGGCAAGTTGTTGGGGCAATTGAAAGTGCCGGTGTGCTTGCTCTTATTGGCGTGACGCATACGGATGGGCCTGCTCAGGTTGACACGATTGTACGGAAAATAGCGGAATTGAGGATATTAGAGGGTGAAGTATCCCTCCAAGATGCTGGAGCGCCTGTACTTGTCGTCAGTCAATTCACATTGTATGGGGATACTCGTAAGGGTCGTCGTCCTTCGTGGAGCCATGCTGCGCCAAGTCACTATGCGGAGCCTTTGGTGCAGGCCGTTGTCCGTGGGTTACGGGACCGTGGTTTACATGTAGAAACGGGGCGTTTTGGCGCGATGATGGATGTGTCTTTAGTAAATGATGGGCCGTTTACTTTGCTTGTTGAAGCGTGAGTTGTGGCTGGTGGCCTGCGGGCGTGACCGCAGTGATGTGTTCCTTGCCGGTATAGCTTTGTCGATACACGAGTGGCAGTGATGTGTGCATGTGGGGTGTTCTTTTCACGCTCTGGGTGAACACGGACGCATCAATGTGCGCGGACCTTTAGGCTTGTAATCAATGAAAGTGTCGGAACGTATCTGCATATCACTGAGGCGCTGTACAAACAGCGCTATGTGGCTCAGAAAAGCTGACATAGTTGAGAGGGGAAGGGCACATCATGTTTGAAAGGTTTACTGATCGAGCGCGGCGAGTTGTCGTCCTCGCGCAGGATGAAGCGCGAAGCCTGAACCATAATTACATTGGAACTGAGCATTTACTGCTGGGCCTCATCACTGAAGGTGAAGGGGTTGCTGCGAAAGCTTTAGAGATGGTTGAGGTGAAGCGTGACGATGTGCGCGCTGCCGTGATTGACGCAATTGGTGAAGGTCAAAAGCCAGTGGAAGGGCATATTCCTTTCACTCCACGTGCGAAACGTGTTTTTGAATTATCTTTACGTGAAGCCTTGCAACTAGGACACAATTACATTGGGACGGAACACCTTTTATTGGGCTTGCTCAAAGAAGGCGAAGGTGTTGCTGCTGAGGTGTTAGCAAAGCTTGATGTTGACTTAAGTAAATTACGTGAGACAGTGATTCAACTGTTGTCCGGATACCAGCGTGCTACTGATGGTGAAGGCCGCGAAAGTGTAGGCGTAGGTGGCGGGGTAGCATCAGGACCAGAGCGCGCTAATTCTGCGATTCTTGAACAATTTGGACGGAATCTTACGCAGGCTGCCCGTGAAAACAAGCTGGACCCCGTTATTGGTCGCCGTACTGAGATGGAACGTGTCATGCAGGTTCTTTCGCGGCGCACAAAAAATAACCCTGTCCTCATTGGTGAACCTGGTGTTGGTAAGACAGCGGTTGTCGAAGGTTTAGCGCAAGCAATTGTTCATGGTGATGTCCCTGAAACCATTAAGAATAAACAGATTTACTCATTGGATATGGGTTCTTTGGTAGCGGGTTCACGTTATCGCGGTGACTTTGAGGAACGCTTAAAGAAGGTTCTGAAAGAAATCCGCACACGCGGTGACATTATTTTGTTTATCGACGAGATTCATACGTTGGTTGGTGCAGGTGCTGCTGAAGGTTCAATTGATGCGGCTCAGATGTTAAAGCCTATGCTTGCCCGTGGTGAGCTTCAAACTATCGGTGCAACAACAAACGATGAGTACCGTAAGTACATTGAAAAAGATGCTGCTTTGGAACGTCGTTTCCAGCCTGTGAAAGTGGAAGAACCTTCCGTTGCTGAAACCACGGGGATTTTGAAAGGGCTGCGGGATCGTTACGAAGCTCATCATCGTGTGATTATCACTGATGGGGCAATTGAAGCAGCTGCGGAGCTTGCTGACAGGTATATTTCAGATCGTTTCTTGCCGGACAAAGCCATTGATCTGATGGATGAGGCTGGGGCGCGTATGCATATTGCGCGTATGACTGCGCCACCGGAGTTACGTGAATTGGATGAGAAGATCGCGCGGGTTCGTCGTGAAAAAGAATCAGCTATCGACGATCAGGACTTTGAAAAAGCTGCTTCGTTGCGTGATGAAGAGTCCTCTTTAACGCAGGAACGTCAAAATAAAGAGGAAGCGTGGAAGGGTGGGGCTTCTGAGGACCTTGCTGAGGTAACGGAAGATGAAATCGCTGAGGTTTTGGCGATGTCTACCGGTATTCCAGTCTTTAAGTTGACGCAAACAGAATCCGCGAAACTTTTGCGTATGGAAGAAGAACTGCATAAGCGTGTTATCGGTCAGGATGAGGCTGTTAAAGCACTATCCCAGTCGATTCGTCGTACACGTTCCGGTTTGAAGGATCCGAAACGTCCGGGTGGTTCTTTCATTTTTGCTGGCCCGACGGGTGTGGGTAAGACTGAGTTAGCTAAAGCGCTCGCTGAGTTCCTCTTTGGTGATGAGGATGCTTTGATTCAGCTTGATATGTCGGAATTTTCTGAAAAGCACACGGCTTCTCGTATGTTCGGTGCTCCTCCGGGTTATGTTGGCTATGATGAAGGTGGCCAATTGACCGAGAAGGTTCGTCGTCGTCCATTCAGTGTTGTTCTTTTTGATGAGGTTGAAAAGGCGCATCCGGATATTTTCAACTCCCTATTGCAAATCCTTGAAGAAGGTCGTTTGACTGATTCGCAGGGTCGTAAAGTGGACTTTAAGAACACTGTCATCATTATGACAACGAACTTGGGGACGCGGGATATCAATAAAGGTGTTCTGACGGGCTTCCAGTCTGCTGATAATTTGACGCATGATTATTCGCGGATGAAAGCGAAAGTTGCAGAAGAACTTAAGCAGCATTTCCGTCCCGAGTTTTTGAACCGTGTAGATGACACGATCGTGTTCCCACCGCTCACGAAGGAACAGATCACTCAGATCGTTGATTTGATGATTGCTCAGCTTGCGATCCGTATGGAAGCTCAGGATATGAAACTTCAGCTCACAGATGAGGCTCGCGCTTTGTTAGCTGATCGTGGTTTTGATCCTGTTTTGGGTGCGCGTCCTTTGCGTCGAGCGATCCAACGTGACATTGAGGATGCTTTGTCTGAGCGTATTTTGTTCGGTGACATTGTTGCGGGGCAGGTTGTGACGGTCGGTGTGAGTGGCGAAGGGTTTGACCGAGAATTCACGTTTAACGGTCAGTGAATGTGAATCAGGTGTGTCAGATTTTCATTGAGTCGATACTTTTGCGGGCAGTGCGACTGGTGTTTATCTGACGGTTCAGAAAGGTTCACCTGTTGGCATGGAACATATGACATATGTGATGTGACAGTGTGAACGTTTCTCATGTGTGGGCCGTGTAGCTCTTAGGCTGCGCGGCTCACCTTTTCCCCGCTATTGTGTGGTCTAATGGATGTGCATTCCCATGTTGCAGGAGGCGTACTTTTATGGCTGATCTTTCCGAAGAACCACGTTACGGCCGACGTGTCAGCCCTTCGCAGGAGGGTGCTCACGCCTCGGCTCATTCTTCAACATATGAGGGGAATGATGGTGCAGGTTCAACGCCTTGGCCTCAATATGGTGAGGTGAATCCGCAGGGTCCGTTACCTGTTCCTCAATTTCAGGGTGGGCCAACTGGTGTTCCCGTGGGGCATCAGCTGTATGCTGCTCCAGCGTATTCTGGCCCCTCGTTGCCTTCACGTGCTCCTTCGGTGTGGATTGTGGTGTTGGGCCTGTTCGTCATGTTCCTTGTGGCTCCTCTGGTTTTCTTGGGGTCATTAATGGTGAATGGCTCGCTTATGGAAAAGGTGTCCACTGTTCGTACATTGAATAATGGTGACATGGTGAGTGTGGATGCTTCGGGTTCGTATTTTGTGGCGGCTTCGCGTCCTGATGTCTATTCCTGCACGATGACAGGGCAGGACGGTGTGGCGCATCCGATGGAAACGACCTCACTAATGGCAGGTTTTCAGATCTATGATTTGGAGGCGGGGAGCTACGCGCTGACCTGTGAAGGTGAGGGGAGTTTTACCTTGGAGGGGATGAGTTTCTACTCTCAGGAAAATATCCTTGATTTCGGTACGCGCGCATTTGTGTGGGCTTCTATTGTAGGACTGTGTGGAATTATTGTTACTGTTGTTGGTGTCGTGAAGTTGCTTCATGTGAATAGGCGACGAAATTCTATACGTGCAGGTTTAAGATTGTAGCAATCCATGTATATTGTTGGCATCATCAGATGACGCTTCTAGGATGACGGTGTCTTTATCCGAATTTATGCGTTGCTCAGTGGGTTCTTTCCTGACCAGCCCGTATAGTTCACAAGAAAGACGAAAAGAGTAGGACGGCAAGATATGTGCGGAATCGGTGGCTATTACGGTCATGACCCTCGGTTAAAGCAGGACATTCTTGAATTAATGAATGCATGTCAGTGTCATCGTGGGCCAGACGGTCAAGGTGTATTCACTGATGAAGGTGTGGGACTTTCTCACCGTCGCCTAGCGATTTTGGCACGTGAAAGTGGCGCTCAGCCAATGACAAGTGCTGATGGTCGTTACACCATCATCTACAACGGTGAATGCTACAACTACTTACCGTTGAGAGCAGAACTTGAAGCCGTAGGCGTGCATATGCGAACGGACTCTGACACGGAGGTAGTCCTCGAAGGCTTTGCCGCGTACGGGTCGGCTTTTTTTGATCGTATGGATGGCATGTGGGGTGTGGCAATTTGGGATAGCGTTGATCGTGTCCTCACATTGTCGCGTGACCATTTTGGTATTAAGCCGCTGTACATCGCAGATTTGTCACAGCAAATGGACGCGCCATCTACGCAGGGTCCAAATATTGTCTTTGCTTCTGAACTGAAAACAATTCTTGCAACCGGTTTGGTTGCACGTCGCGCTGATGACCGTACAGTGTACCGCTACTTAGCTTTCCGTATTCATGAAGATAATCCGCGCACATTCTTCCGTGGAATTACGCGTCTCATGCCAGGTGAAATGGTGACGGTAAGTGAAGACGGTATTGAGTACTCGTCATACACTTCCCTGAAAGAGGAATTACGCGCTGCTGCTCAGATTAATCGTCCTTTAGATGCGGAGGCTGTGCGCGAGTATCAAGAACGCCTCGTAGAATCTGTCCGTGAACGCTTGCAATCTGAAGTTCCTGTGGGCACCTCATTATCGGGTGGTTTAGATTCGACAACAGTTGCCCTCATCATTAATCAAATGCTTTCACAAGGCGCTGATCGTTCTACTTCGGCTGTGGGTGCGCGTCAGAATACTTTCTCTGCTGTTTTCCCGGGTTCGCTCAATGATGAGGAACGCTATGTGGATGATGCTTTGGCTGCATGTGAAGGGCATGTGCAGGCACATAAGATTTACCCAAGCGCGGACCAGTTCAAAAATGACATGGTTGATTTTGTGCGCACGCAGGAAGAACCCACTATTTCAACGGGTCCTTATGCGCAATATGTAGTGATGCGTGAGGCCGCGAAATCTGTCACGGTACTTTTGGATGGTCAGGGTGCTGATGAAATGATGGCCGGTTATATTCCGTATTATTTCGTCTATTTCCGACAGTTACGCGCGCAGGGTCGTCATGCGGCTTTAGCGGCGGAAGTGGCGCGTAGCGCTGATGTTCTGGCGCGTCTGGGGCGTTTTACTGCGATGGATAAGGTGCGTCGCCGCAGGCCGGTTCATGCGCATACGTTATTTAATCAAGATTTTGCACAGCGTTATGCGGATGAGCGTATGGATGTGGTGCGCGATAACTTAAAAGAGCGCCTGATTCAGGATCTTTTCCATAATTCTTTGCCTTCGCTGCTGCGCTATGAGGACCGTAATACTATGCGTTTCTCTTTGGAAGGGCGGGTGCCTTTCCTTGACAAGGACACGGTGAAGTTCCTCTTTTCTCTTTCTGATGAGGCGATTATTACCTCCGGTTGGAATAAGAACGTACTGCGTCGAGCGGTAGCAGGTTTGGTGCCGGATTCTATTCGCTTGCGTCGTAATAAGATTGGTTTTACTACTCCTGAAGATGAATGGTTCCGTCGTATCAAGGGTGAAATTTTTGATATTTTGTCCTCGCGTTCCTTTGGGCAGCGTCCGTGGTTCAATCAAGCGGAAGTTTTGAAAACTTTTGATGATTTTATTAATGGGCGTAATGATGCTTCGACTATGCTGTTCTGGCGTTTAGTTAATGTGGAATTGTGGGCGCGTATCTATTTGGATAGTGACGATTTAGGCGCTGACTTAGATGCGGGTCATGATGCGCGTGATTTGTCTGAGCATGGCAAGTTTTTGCCGCCGGATGCGCATACTCCTTTGGAAGCAAATGAAGGCAAGCAGTTGGATATTGTGTTGCCTGATGGCACAGTATCGCGTCGTTATCCATTGCAGACAGAAAAGTTTTCTGCGGACAGTGATATGGACACGGAAATTACGCGCTATGTGACGGATTTTTTCAAGGATTTGGAATCTTTGGGTGATGAGGATGATCGTGTAGCTACGCAGGGGCGCCGATGGAATCTCACTGTTTCAGAAAAAATCATTGCGATTATGCAGGGACGTTCGTGGTTTGTTTGGGAAGTGAAACCTTCGTTTGCTGCGAAACAGTTGTCAAAGTGTGTGACGCGCACGCCGGCTGGTATTGGTTTAGGTGATCCAGTGACGATGCAGCTTGCAATTGATGAGGCTGGTTTGGGCCGTATTTTGTATGCTGCGGCTGGCAGTGTTGTAGGTAAGCTTCGTGGTAAAAAGGGTGTTTTCTACGATTTAGCAGGCGCGAATGTGCGTGCTATTGATGGTCCTACGGAGTATTCGGTGTATCCGTCGAATGTGTCGGCGAAGTTGCCGCCGAAAGATCCTGATGCAGTGGCACAGCATTTAACTGCGATTATTCGTGAGGCGGTCCCTGAATCTTTCCGTGATACTTTCGATGGGGTTGTCGTGATGGATGCGAATGATATTGGTCGTAATGTTTTAGGTTTACATGCGGGTTTGTCAGCTGAGCATTATGAGCTGCAATTTGCTGATAATCCGTTGGGTCAGGGCAGTCAGCAAACTCCAATGGCTGTGGTTTTTGATCGTGATGAGATGTAATAGCTGAGTTGTGTCCTTATTGCTGTGCTCTATAAGGGGTGGTGACGGCTAGGGGCGCGCTATGTGTGCGAGTGTCACGGTGAGGCTGTGTTCTTGCCGTGGCATTCGTGTATGTGGTGGCCTATCGCTGCGTGTCATTGTGTAGCATTGAGGTATTTTTTCAGGTTTCGTTGTGTCTGGAATGTGTCGTGGGTTTCGTATGTTGATACGGCGGGCGAAAATCATGAATTAATTAAATATTTATTTAATAATTATTCATGATTATGGTGTGAATGTATCTGTGGAGGTTTGATGAAAAATCGCCTTTATTTAACTATATTTACTACACTTCTTCTGTTATAGTGAATAACACTAATTATCAGCTAAATAGAGCGAATAGCGCGAAGATTTATCGGAGCGTTCAGGAATGGTGTAATAGTAATTCATTAACCTGCTCGGTGGGAACGATGATAGCTGGAAGCGTTCTTTCATCAATTTTTTCATAGGTGATAATGATGCGTCGTGTAACTTACATGGTGAGTATGGGTTCTTACATGATTTTTCAGGTGTTTTTCGCAATAGTTTCTGATTGGGCGCTACTTAACCGCTTACTGCTGAGCTTGTTGCTGGCTTTGCTCCTTATGCGTATCCTGCGACCATTTATTTATCGATGGTATGCAAATAGGGGACTTGTAGAAGGTGAACATCGTTAAGGAGTCACCTGCTTGTTATGTGTGCGAGTGTCACGGTGAGACTATGTTCTTGCCGTGACATTCGTGTATGTGGGTGTCGGTTGCGATAGGTGAATGTTCTTTTGTGGAAAAGAATTCCGCTATCCACAGCCTATATTTTCGTCATGCAAAAGAAAGTTGAGCGTACTAGACTCAACTTTATGAAGATGTGGTGAAAATACAAAATCACCACCCACATGCAGGCAGAAATCGAATATGACCCATAAAAACCTTCATCATTCCTCTTTCTGACTGCTCAGATAACAGAACTGGGGGAAAGATGACTGACACATTCACAACAAAAGTAGGGCAAGCTATCGCCTCAGCCCTCCAGAGTGCTCAAAGCGCAGGAAATCCAGAAGTCACAGCAACGCATATACTTCACGCACTTATGGAACAGCATGATGGGATCGCGCTCTCCCTGCTGGATGCAATCGGAGCGGACCGGCAGCACATAAGCGCGCAAGTACGACAAGAGCTAGCCAACCTCCCCTCGCAGATAGGAAACACTACTCAGCCTCGTACCCACACTGATGTCGCACACATCATTGCTGATGCACAAAAAAGAGCAAAAGATGGCGGCGATCAGTACGTATCAACCGAACACCTGCTTATCGCTCTGACAGCCAGCACAAGCGAAGCCGGTCAGATTCTTACTCGTAATGGCGTAACGGTCAGTGCCCTCGAAAATGCATTACGCAATTTACGTCCACTGCCAGTGAGTTCCCCAAATCCGGAAGGAACATATGAAGCCCTGAGTAAATACGGCCGTGACCTCACTGAAATGGCGCGTGAAGGAAAACTAGACCCCGTTATTGGGCGTGATACGCAGATACGACGTGTCATTCAAGTACTATCACGACGTACAAAAAATAATCCCGTCCTTATCGGTGAACCTGGTGTCGGTAAAACAGCCGTTGTTGAAGGACTTGCGCAACGCATTGTTGCAGGTGACATTCCGCAGTCCCTGCGTGAGAAACGACTGATAGCCCTCGACTTGGCATCTATGGTTGCAGGGGCTAAATATCGCGGCGAATTCGAGGAACGACTCAAAGCAGTCCTCGCAGAAATCGAACAATCCAACGGTGAAGTCATTACTTTCATTGACGAACTACACACTGTGGTTGGTGCAGGCGGTGGAGCAGAAGGTGCCATGGATGCCAGTAATATGCTCAAACCCATGCTGGCGCGCGGTGAACTGCGCATGGTGGGCGCAACAACGCTCGATGAGTACAGAGAAAATATCGAAAAAGACCCTGCTTTAGAACGACGTTTCCAACAAGTATTTGTCGATGAACCATCCGTTGAGGACACGATTGCTATTTTGCGTGGAATCGCGCCGAAATACGAAGCGCACCATAAAGTGACAATTTCTGATGGTGCGCTTGTGGCGGCTGCTCAGTTGTCACACCGCTACATTACAGGCAGGCAGTTACCTGATAAAGCAATTGACCTTATTGATGAGGCAGCTTCACGCCTACGTATGGAACTTGATTCCAGCCCCGTTGAAATTGATGAACGTCGCCGCAGCGTTGATCGTCTGCGGATGGAAGAATCATATCTGACGCAATCTGACCCAGATGGGAAAGACAACGCCACACAAGAACGCTTAATGAAACTGCGTGCTGACCTTGCTAATGAACAAGAAGAACTCGCTGCCCTTACTGCCCGATGGGAAACTGAAAAGGCTGGACATAACCGTGTAGGTGACTTACGTGTGCAGCTTGATGAACTGCGTACAGCCCTTGACCTTGCGATTCGTGAAAACCGTTGGGACGAGGCAGGCCGCCTACAAAATGGTGAGATTCCCGCAGTGGAGCGTCAAATCGCTCAAGCGCAAGAACATGAAGCGCATACAACGAATATGCGAACAACAGATGCAACAGAACCAATGATTGCTGAAAAAGTTGGTCCCACCGAAATTGCTGAAGTTGTTCAAGCGTGGACAGGTATTCCGACAGGGAAACTATTGCAAACAGAAACAGAACGATTGCTCCATATGGAAAAAGTAATCGCTCAACGGCTGATAGGACAAGAAAAAGCCGTTGCCGCAGTGTCACATGCGGTGAGGCGTTCACGTGCCGGTATCGCAGATCCTGACCGTCCAACAGGATCATTCTTATTCCTTGGGCCAACAGGTGTCGGTAAAACAGAGCTGGCAAAATCGCTCGCAGAATTCCTCTTTGACGATGAAGGTGCAATGGTTCGTATCGACATGAGTGAATATTCAGAGAAACACTCTGTGTCGCGTCTGGTCGGTGCCCCTCCGGGATATGTAGGCTACGAACAAGGTGGGCAGCTCACTGAAGCTGTGCGTCGTCGCCCGTACTGTGTAGTCCTTCTTGACGA
Source organism: Schaalia sp. lx-100 (assembly GCF_021083625.1). Taxonomy (NCBI): domain Bacteria; kingdom Bacillati; phylum Actinomycetota; class Actinomycetes; order Actinomycetales; family Actinomycetaceae; genus Schaalia; species Schaalia sp. lx-100. Next base: position 77,276 of record NZ_JAJNRP010000006.1, read on the forward strand.
GGTAGAGAAAGCTGACCCGGAAGTTTACGATATCTTGCTTCAAGTCCTTGATGATGGGCGTTTAACGGACGGTCAAGGGCGTACCGTTGATTTCCGTAATGTTGTACTCATCTTGACCTCGAATCTGGGTTCGCAATACTTAGCAGACCCCGTACTAGGTGAAGAAGAAAAACGCGAACAAACAATGGCTATCGTTCGCCACTCATTCAAACCGGAATTTGTGAATAGGCTGGATGAGATTGTTTTCTTTGACCCATTATCACTTCAAGAAATCAACAGCATCGTTGATCTGATGGTCGCTGATCTAGGTAAACGTTTATCTGATCGTAGGATTACCCTACACGTGGATGACGCGGCGAAAGCATATGTGTCCTCACGTGGTTATGACCCGGCGTATGGAGCACGACCGTTGAAGCGTTTTATTCAGCGCGAAATCGGTGACCCATTAGCGCGTCTGCTACTGGCAAATAAAGTCACAGAAGGCGATACCATCGTGGTGACACGTGCTGAGGACTCTCAGGCATTATCACTGGAAGTACGACAGTGAAATCCTGAGCGTGCCTCTGGTTGCTCTCCTCATTATTTCCGCTTGCGTTCCCCATTGTTTTTCTGACAAAAACAACATAAAGGAAATAAGCGTGCGGAAACCTGAAACAGTTCTGATCGCCTCCTATAACACCTGCGGCCCTCCTGAATCAGTTCGGCAAGCTTCAAGAATGGGGCTTGAGGTTCCTGTGAGAAAACTAGGGAGCGATACTACAGATCTTTCCAAGAGCATGTTCATAGGGTGGTTCTGATGTATGCGGAACCGCCCTATGTGCGCCATGATGTACATATGCAATCTGTTGACCTGCTTCCTGCCCACCTGATTCCACCTTTCGACCACACGTGGGCACTGGTACGCCAAGGGCAGGTAGTCGCACAAGCAGGCAACGTGAACCACGTCTACCCCTTGGCTTCGGTGACAAAACTGATTGCAACATGGGCCTGCCTGATCGCAGTTGACCGAGGAATGTGTCATCTGGACGATGAAGTAGGACCTCAAGGCGCAACTATGCGGCATCTGCTTTCACATGCCTCAGGCTTGCCTTTCGATTCCACTACTGCACAATTAGAGCCGCTTAAACGTCGCATATATTCCAATGCTGGAATTGAAAAAGCATGTGAACATGTGGAAGCCTGCGCAGGAGTGGACACCTCACGCTGGATTGACCTGAATATTTTTGATCCGCTAGGTATGAGCCAATCACGTGTTGATGGCAGCCCCGCACATTCAGGGATGTCAAATATTACAGATCTGACACTTTTCGCATGCGAATTAGGGGACTCACAGCTGTTGAGCACAGATCTATTCCGTGAAGCAACAAGCATCCAGTTCCCTGAACTTGCAGGGATTGTTCCCGGATATGGCCGCCACACGCCATGCCCGTGGGGACTGGGCGTAGAAATACGAGGCCAGAAAACCCCCCACTGGATGCCGCTGAATGCCAGCGAAAACTCATACGGTCATTTCGGTGTATCAGGTTCCTTTATGTGGATCGACCCTGACCATCAGGTGGCAGCTGTTTTCCTAGGGGCAGAGCCTTTCGGAGCATGGCATAAAGAGCACTGGTCACAGATGAACACAGTGCTCCTGTCCTATGCCAGCGCCCTGTAGGTGGATGAACTTCCCGTCACCATATGAAAGATCAAGACAAGCCCAGCCCCTTATACGCGCCTGAAAACCTTTGACACACTCCTTTTACAAGGAGATATCAACAATGACAGGAACATGATCGGACGCGCCTTTTCCTTTGCGTTCATCACGATCAATCTGTGCGCCCGTTACTTTCTTGGTAAGAGCAGGAGAAGCATATACGAAGTCAATACGCATCCCCTCATTTCGTGGGAAACGTAGTTTTTGATAGTCCCAGTACGTGTAATTATCTGCACGCCCACGAGTCACTTCAACCCAACCATCCTCAGTAAAAGCTTGAAATGCTGCGCGTTCTGCAGGGGAAACATGAGTTGCTCCCGCAAAAACTGACATATCCCATACGTCCTCATCGTAAGGCGCTACATTCCAGTCTCCAACCAGCGCAATATGAGCATCAGGTTGCGAATGTAACCATAATTGCCCTTGTCGTTTAAGCTCAGCCAACCACTGCAATTTGTACTCATAATGCGGGTGCGTCAATTCACGGCCATTCGGAACATACAAGCTCCATATGGTGAAAAGTTTTTCCTGACCTGCGTGTTCTGTCTGTCCTGCGATATTTACTGTCACCCCAAGGGCGCGTGCTTCTACACAGGGAGGTTCGCCAAAAGTTGGCTGATGCGGGAAAGAAGTCTCCACATTCATAATGGGCAAACGTGAAAGCACCGCTACGCCATTCCACTGATTCAGGCCGTGGGCAACGACAGAGTAACCTGCTTCTTCAAAAGGCTGGGTGGGGAACTGATCGGGACGGCATTTAATTTCTTGTATGGCAAGGATATCGGTGTGTGAACGTTCTAGAAAAGTGAGGACACGATCTACTCGGGTGCGAATGGAGTTCACATTCCACGTTGCTATTCTCATGCCTTCAGCCTAACCTCTGCTTCTGTTAGGCGGCACCTGAGTGTGGGGGTTGTCGCACTGCCGAGTCGAGATAAAAGGCTGTTCCCTGACGCTGTGTGTCACGTTATGCGGGCGTGAACTCTGTGCCCGCATATTCAAAGCGCGTATTCACACGAGTCTGCCTATCCTAAAAGTATGGGAACAGCACTTGTAACCGGAGCTACTTCTGGATTAGGTGAAGAATTCTGTTGGCAATTAGCGCGTGCGGGACATGATGTGATCCTTGTGGCGCGACGTGAAAATCTTTTACACGACCTTGCGCTCAAACTGCATGAACATGCAGGTGTGCGCACACAAGTGATAGTTGCAGACCTTACTGACCCAAAGGACCTTGCACGTGTGGCCCAACGCCTTACTTTGACGGAGCGCTCGCATGATATTAACTATCAGCCTGTGGATTTACTGGTAAATAATGCGGGCCACGGTTTAGGGCGCGCATTTGTCAGTAATGATCTTGAATGTGAAACGCGGGCTTTAGATCTGATGGTTCATGCGGTCATGGTGTTGTCGTACCACGCGACGCGGCAAATGATTCAGCGCGGACATGGGGCAATTGTGAATGTGTCGTCTGTTGCCTCAGAGACGGGTGCGGGAACTTACAGTGCTCATAAGGCTTGGGTGAAAGCTTTCACTGAAGGTTTAAGTATGGAATTATCTGGAACAGGCGTGAGTGCGACATGCGTTATGCCTGGACCGACACGTACCGCTTTCTTTGAGAATGCAGGTGTGGCAGTACATGATTTGCCTTCATGGGCGTGGTCCCATCCGCAAAGCGTGGTTTCGCAGACATTAGCGGCAGTGCGTCGTGGTCGTGTTTTGGTAACGCCTGACCCATTAAATAAGGTCCTGATGGGAGCTATGCGTTTGGCTCCGCGTTGGGTGACCCGGGCAGTTGTGAAGAATATTCCGCATATGTGAGCAGGTTAAAGCTGGAGTGTGCTTGGCCTAAAAGTGCGGGGATTACACGTTTTCGTCGGCGCGCGCCCGGAACGAAGATCAGTTCAAGCCAAGAACGAGGGGATTGCACACTCGCTTTACATGTCCGACTGATGTGCTTGCACAGTTCTCATATCTGAGGGGATAGAAAGTGACTTTCCTTCGCCCCACATGGTGTTACCGTTATATGTTTCCCCGCACTTATGTGTCCCCCCGCATCCTTAGATGAAAATTCATCACCTGACAGGATGAGGGGACTAGCAGGGCAGCTAATGACTGAGGTAGGCCCACGTCAGGGCAGCCAATGGCTGAGGTAGGCCCACGTCAGGCCAGACCGATATCTTCCAAACTGAGAGCGTAAAAGTAAGGGAAACCTTCGGCTTCAATTTTTTCCTGTGCACCTGTGGAACGATCAACGATAACAGCAACAGCGACAACTTCAGCTCCGGCTTCACGCAGAGCATGTGCAGCTTCTAAAGGTGAGCCACCGGTCGTGGAAGTGTCTTCAAGGACAATGACTTTGCGTCCGGCCACATCGGGTCCTTCAATGCGGCGTTTCATGCCGTGGTCTTTTGCCGCTTTACGCACAACGAAAGCGTCAAGGTCAAGGCCACGTGATGAAGCAGCGTGCAGCATAGCGGCAGCAACAGGATCAGCGCCCATAGTTAAACCGCCGACAGCGACATAGTCCTCACCGGGAGCAAAGCCAGATTCTTCCAGCAAATCAAGCATGACGTGACCAATGAGCGGCGCTGCTTCGTGATGCAAGGTAGCGCGTCGCATATCGACATAGAAATCTGACTCTCGGCCAGAGGCAAGGGTAACTTTCTCATGGATTACTGCCAGAGTTTTCACCAATTCGGCAAGACGGGCTTTGTGAGAGTCATGTGTCATACCTACCAGCATAGTCTAGGTTCTTGCTGGGCTGAGTGGGGAGCATCGCATGTGGATAATCCGATAAGTCACAGGGATACATTGCCGCCCTCGGTCTGTACGGATAACTCACAGGGCCGCTCCGTAACCTCATATGAAAAGGTGCTTCCTATGATGAGAAGCACCTGTGAACGGGCGAGTGAAGCGCGATTAGTGTGCGGCCTCGACCAGTTCAATTAATTCGCCGATACCTTCATGAATACCGAAAGGACGGAAAGGGAAGTTTTCGATTTGATCGAGTGAAGTCGATCCGGATAACACAAGGTGTGTACGTAAACCAGCTTCGACACCTGCTTGAATATCAGTGTCCATACGGTCACCGACCATTGCAGCATTTTCTGAGTGGACACCGATTTTGTTTAGACCCGCCCGAATCATCACGGGATTGGGCTTGCCAATAAAATAGGGGCGTTTTCCTGTAGCTGATTGAACCATGGCGGCGATTGAACCTGTTGCTGGCAGCGTTCCTTCATCTGAAGGCCCCGTCACGTCAGGGTTTGTTGCGATAAATTTTGCTCCGCCTTCAATAAGGCGGATTGCGCGGGTCAGGGCATTGAAATCGTAGGTACGTGTTTCACCGAGGACCACGTATTCAGGATCTTGGTCGGTCATAACGTAGCCGGCTCCGTGAAGCGCTGTTGTCAGACCGGCCTCGCCAATAACGAAAGCGGTAGATTCGGGGGATTGCTGCGAAAGGAAAGAGGCCGTGGCATTTGCTGAAGTCCAGATACGTTCTTCGGGTACGTGTAAACCTGAGCGTTCTAAACGGGCTGATAAATCACGGTTAGTGAAAATTGAATTATTTGTCAGGACAAGGAAAGGCACGTTGTTTTCTTCAAGTGCGTTCAGGAATTGCTGCGCTCCTGGTAATGCTCGGTTTTCTTTGACGAGTACGCCATCCATGTCGGAAAGCCACGCGGTGACTGGTGGAAGTTCATGTAATGCAATAGGTGTTTCATGTGTTTGCGTCATATCTCCAATGTAGTCGTTCTGTTGCAGGAAATTCTCTTTATGCGCCTTCCTTATCCTATTGACGTGCCGTGTGTTGTGTGGCAATTGTGTGTGCGAGGGGAAAGGCTAAAGTAAAGACGTGAATGAAAATGATGGGCGCGTTGGTGAATCTGTGAGTGATGTGGGTCCTTTGCCGCAGGATGTGCCAGCAGGTGTAGGACCGTGGCAAGGGGATTTTCCTGAGGGAGATCACTGGGATCACGACTTATTGCAGTATGGGGATCATCGTAATGTTGAGGATCGTTACCGTTACTGGCGTATGGAGGCGATTCGTGAGGATATTGCGCGACGTAGTGTGCCTTTTGAAGTGGCGATTGAAAATTTAGAGCATGACTTTAATATTGGTTCGATTGTGAGAACCGCGAATGCGTTAGGCGTGAGTAGGGTTCATATTGTTGGTCGTCGTCGCTGGAATCGGCGTGGAGCTATGGTGACGGATCGCTACTTGAGGGTGGACCATATGGAGGACGCTCAGGCTTTAGCTGATGATTGTGCGGCGCGCGGTGTGGCTTTGGTGGGTATTGATAATGTGCCCGGTTCTGTTCCTTTGCGTGCGGCTGATATGCCTAACCCTGTGTGTATGGTTTTCGGCGGTGAATCGGATGGTTTAAGTGAACGCATGATTGAATTGTGTTCGCGTGTTTTTTATATTCCGCAGAGGGGTTCGACACGTTCAATGAATGTTGGACATGCGGCGGCGATTGCGATGTGGGCGTGGGTGGATGCGCACACTTGTGCAGAAGAATAGGGTCCGGATGATGAGTGCAGCTGGGGTCGGTGTGTTGTGCTGAAAAACCGCTGATCTGTGGGCTTTGTGTTTTCGTTGTGGTGTGTTGCAGTTAATGATCGGGACTTCTTACCTCGTCCTTTGCGTGTAAATGTGGGACAATGAGTACTGACAGTATGTTGTGTCGATTAGGAGGCAATTGTGCCCATCGCAACCCCCGAAACCTATGCTGAGATGCTTGACCGCGCCAAAGCTGGCAAGTTCGCATACCCCGCCATTAACATCACGTCTTCTCAGACGGTGACCGCTGCTATTCAGGGCTTCGCTGAAGCAGGTTCGGATGGCATTATTCAGGTTTCTGTTGGTGGCGCTGAATACGCATCAGGTTCCACCATTAAGAATCGTGTGACTGGTTCTCTGGCTCTTGCAGCTTATGCTCGCGAGGTCGCGAAGAACTATGACGTGACCATTGCTTTGCATACAGATCACTGCGCAAAGCAGAATATTGATTCATGGCTGCGTCCTTTGCTGCTGCTGTCTGCTGAGGAAGTAAAGGCAGGCCGTTTACCGATCTTCCAGTCGCATATGTGGGATGGTTCTGCTGTTCCGCTTGATGAGAACTTGGAAATTGCAAAGGAAATGCTGGCTCTGTCCCGTGCAGCTAACACCATTCTTGAAGTTGAGATCGGTGTTGTTGGCGGCGAAGAAGATGGTGTTGTCGGCGAAATTAATGAGAAGCTCTACACCACCACCGAAGATGCTTTGAAGACCGTTGAGGCTTTGGGTCTTGGTGAAAATGGCCGCTATTTGACCGCTTTGACTTTCGGTAACGTTCATGGCGTGTACAAGCCAGGTCATGTGAAGCTGCGTCCTGAAATTCTTGGCACCATTCAGGAAGAAGTTGCGGCGAAGGTTGGTTGGCACAATGATCGCCCATTCGATCTGGTGATGCATGGTGGTTCCGGTTCAACTGCTGAGGAGATTGCTTTGGCTGTTGCTAACGGTGTCATCAAGATGAATGTGGATACGGATACTCAGTACGCATTTACTCGTCCTGTTGTTGAGCACATGCTACGTAACTACGATGGCGTGCTCAAAGTGGATGGTGAGGTCGGCAATAAGAAGATGTACGACCCACGTTCATGGGGCAAGTCCGCTGAAGCTGGTATGGCTGCTCGCGTGGTCGAAGCGTGTGAACGTTTGGGCTCCACCGGCACCAAGATGTGATCTATGCACGTCATTTAGACGTGTTGTGATGCAACGTATCATAAGGCCTGTCGCGCATATGCGGCGGGCCTTATGTTATGTGGCTGTGAACACTTGTGCATAAGAGTGTGATTCATGGGGCAAGTCCGATACGCTGGGGTTGTCGCATGAGTGAATGTTCTGAAAGGACGACGATGACCGAGAACAATTGGGAACGTGTGGAAGGTGTCATGATCGGCCGTCACGCTGATCCGAAGATGGTTGTGGAGTATCTTAATGAGCGTCACATCCTTTCACAGATTGAGTGGTATCCGATTTCCCCGCAATTATTAGGTGTGTGTTTTGCTCAAAATTCAGATCGCGCGATCGCGGTAGTCACACCGGATGGGCAGGATTTGCAGGCTGGTGCTCCTGTCGAACAGTTCGTGAATGAATTAGCTGAATTTTTTGAGGCTGAGGTTCGCGCGGGTGATTACCGTTCAGATTATTTAGTCGAACCGATAATCAACATGCCTGAATTATTTGATGAGGATGATGAAGGCTGGATAGAGCCTGAGGGGACTCGTGTTGTCGAAGTGGGGCGTACCCCGCTGTCCTCTGTTCCGGTGTTGGCGGCTCTTGAAGGCTGTGATGTGGGTGTTGTTGAGCTGGGCTCGGATTGTCGTGCTTTGCTGACGGAAATGCCTGTGGACAAAGTTGGATGGAATTTTGGTTCCCTGCCCCTTGTTTCGCTTTCCTTACGTGAGGGCGCTCTTTATGCTTCCGTCGTCTTTGATGACCATTTTGAAAGTACTGTGAGTTATACGTGGGGTATGGAGCATGTGTTGACAGGTGTTCCTGCAGGTAAGGCTGCTTCTATTCCGGTGGATATTCGTGATCTGGTCGGTGATGGTTTAGATCTTGATGTGATTGCTGCTTTTGTTCCAGATGCGGATGCTGAGGCTTTGCGGAGGACAGCTTGTATGCGTGGGGATGAGTCTGTGTATGCGGTGGTGCGCGCTTTGGGCTTGCCGCGGGGGATTGCGTCTTTCCTTTTAGGGGAGTCTGTTCTTGATGAGGTGCCTGATGCGCGGGTTTATGAGGCGCGACGGATTTCGCAAGCAATTGGTCGTAGCGTTGACATGATGTTGGAAGATCGTGAAGCGGTAGTGCATCCAGGTTTTGCTGCCTATCGTGCTTTAGATTTGGATCGCCCGTGGATTGTGCGGACGGGTGCGGCTGCGGAAGCTGTTGTAGGGGCTGGCTTGGTTGCGTGGGCTGCTCGTAGCCGTAAGCCGCGTTCTGTATGGAGTGTTGTGGGAGCTTTAGCAGGAACAGCTATGTTGGTGGATTCTGTTGCTGAATTGTTTTTAGCGAAGTATGTACGACAACGTGTTGATCGTTCCTAGTTCAAGCGAGGGCATGTAGCGTCACCCTCACGCACCGTTTGTGGTGCGTGAGGGTGTTTTTTCTGTTGTGTGTTTATTTGTGTGATGGAGTGTTGGTGGGCGCAGGTATTTTATATTCATATTTTGCATTTATGAATAATTCTTTAATTACTTTTGATAAAAATATGTGATTTTTACAATGAATAGTATTTTCGGCTTGAAAGAAAAGAATTTTTCTGTACAAAATCCCCAAAAAATTTGACGGGGGGGGGGGGTGGTTCCTATAGAGTCAAATATTGTATTTCTGCTGAATCCCAGACAGAAAACGTACATGTTAGATGGAGCAAGTAATGGTTAACAAAAAAGCTCGCCATACTTCGCATAGATCGGCTAGAGTTGGCGTAGTTTCAGCGCTCACAGCTTCGCTGTTGGGCGCTTCTTTAGTGCTACCTGCAAGCAGTGTTACATTTGCTGCCTCTAGCGATAGCGATCCTACTGCGACCTGCGCGGCAGGTAACCCCCTGTCTGCTTACCAGCCAAAAGAGATTACACCCACAACGACAGTGCGGTTTGAAACGACAGCGACGAACACGCCACCTACTGTCAATAGGCCAAAAACTGCCTCAATGGAAATGGTATTCACCGGAGAAGGTGCGAATGCCATTCATCCAGGAGACTGGCTTTACGTCTACAGCCAGAACCTACCGATTGAATTCGCTCGCGTTGTTACTGTGGATGTCAACGGTGAACAGATTCCAATTGCAACAGTTGAACGCGAAGAATATGTCAGTGATTACTACCGCGCAATGGATTCCGACGATCCTACACGCTTTAACATCTCTGCTGACAATAACCCAGTAATCAAGGGTTTCAAATACAAAATCACCTTCAACCAAAACGTTGAAGGCCTAAAAGATATACACATCACGACGACTCTAGCTAATGCGCAGCAGTCAATTGCCTATACCAAGAACACAACCATTAAATTCCTGGTGCAGGTTAACGGAGTGACTCAGGCCGAGCAAAACATCGACGTTCCAGCGTGGAATAGTGGCGTTGGAGCAAGTAGGAGCTACGCCCGCACAGACAGGAACAATGGGAGCGGTTCCTATGCTCGTATGAATGTCTTTTCATACGATGCGCGTACGCTCAGTACAGACATTAACGACCGCAAATTTATGAAGGACTTCAACTCTGATGGCGTCCTCGTGTTCAACGGTGAAGTCGGCGGCCTGCCCAAAGGTTTTGTTGCAACGATTTCTCCGAAGACAACCAACCCGAATCAATGGACATGGGCTGACTCCAACATTGTTGGCTCTAAGCTTCCGGTTTACTACATGCCCTATGACCTCAACAACGCTGCGCAAACCGGTAACTCAACGGATCACACAGCCTTTGTCACCCCAGACAATATGTATGCCATCATCGAGCGCATCAGTGCCGATAAGCGAACTGCGACAGTTCGATTCGTCGGTGACTACTCGCAACCCGGTTTCATTGTCATGGGGACACTTAACCCTTCTAAGGTTCCTGAAGGAAAAATGGGCACCTTTGGCATCAACTTCGATCGTGGCGTCACAGAATGGAGCCGCACGAATGTAGGAGCCCAAGGATACAATGAAGCCATCATTGTGGATGCAAACGAAAACTCCACTGCGACAACATCTGACACCGGTTACAAACTGAATATGCCAAACCCCACCAACAGTGGGAATGCGCAATACGGGGCCAACAACCTATACAAGGCTTCACCGGCAAATGCTGGAAATCCTGAGGTACTCAAGCAGGGCGAAATTGTTGTTCACTACGTCGACACTGACGGCAACATCATCAAAGATGAAGTCGTGAGCACTCCTGCCGCTGCAGGTAACGTATGCTCACCCTACGACACTATCGCACAGCACCGTCCCGCCAGAATCGACGGCACAAACGGTTCCAAAGACGGCAAAACCTACACACGTGTTGCTGAAGGTGAGTACAACCTCGGTACCGTTCTAGCGCAAAGCAACTTGCTATCCGTAAAAGAAAGCAACGCGAACGCAGCTACTTTGAAGCCAGCCAACGCCGTTGACGGCACCACCCCTACAGGTCAAGTACTTCAAGGCACGTACCATGTCACCTACGTGTACGAACGTGCTGAAGGCTCCGTAACAATCAACTATGTAGACATCAACGGCAATAAGATCAAAGAACCTGTCAAAGACACTGTTAATGCAGCGATCGACACTGCCTACGACACCACCGCAGACGCTGACAACAAGCGTCCAGCTACTATCACCGCTGGCGGGAAAGTCTACAAGCTCGTTGAAAAAGGCACGCAGCCAGTAGGTGAAGTCGGCGAAAAACACAACCTCACCACCTCGCGGATCAAAGAAATCATCGCCCAAAACGACCCAACAGGTGCTGCACCTGACGGTGCCATTGTCACAGGCGATCGCGTCGTCACCTATGTTTATACAGAGGTGACAGGTGATGTCATCGTTCATTACGTTGACACTGAAGGTAACAAAATAAACGAAGACTTCACAGCAACCACGGGTGCGTCTTACACAACCCCATACAACACTGCTGAAGCAAAGTCAGACAAAATCACAAAGGAAAAGAAGGTTTACCGCCCCGCCCCAGCTGATACCTACACTGTGGGTACCGTAGGCGCGGACAACAACCTCACAACCTCCCTTAAAGACGGCGTGATTGGTGCAGACGCTGCTACCGGTGGCGCCCCATCCGGTACCGTCGGAAAGCCTCTGACAGAAGTCACCTATGTCTACAAAGAAGTGAAAGGCGATGTCGTTGTTCGCTACATGGACAACAACGGAAACCCACTCAGCGGCGGCGTAGGTAAATTCGACGGATCAAACAGGACCCTCACCATCGGTACAGTATCGGCTGACAATACGCTCAGCGCCACCGATAAAGATTCTGATTATCCGGCAGCAGTAAAGAACACGGAAACTTCATCTGTCGGCACAGCATATGACACCGCTGATAACTGGCCAACCACCATTGAAAAAGACGGTAAAGTTTATGAGCGTGTTGAAGCACTCACCGCTGGTATGCCAAATGGTGAAGTTGCTGAAGGCACAACCGTTGTCACCTACTACTACAAGGTGAAAGAAACACCCGCAAAGACAGGTAACGTGGTTGTCCACTACGTTGACACCGCAGGAAACGTGATCGCCAAAGAGGTCCCCGCCATCACAGGCGCTGCACTCGATAGCGATTACGACACAACCGAATACAAGCAACCCACCATTACCGATCTCAAGACCGGTAAAGTGTACAAGCGCGTAGCACAAGCGGGTAACCTCCCAGGCGTTGGCACTGTCGATGCAACAGGTCGTCTGACCACTGCTGATCCGGCAAACACCACTGGTTTTCTTTCCAAACCAGCCAACGAAACCGGTACCGTAGCTGAAGGCACTCTTGACGTTACTTACGTGTACGAAGAAGTGAAAGGCGACGTTATCGTTCGCTACACCGACACTGAAGGCAATCCGCTCCCAGGTACCGGTACCTTCGACGGCTCCGAGAGGACCCTGACGATCGCTGAGCTTTCTGCCGATAAAACCGCGGACCCAGCAGACCAGAATTATCCGGCAGCTGTGATGAATACGCCGCTTTCCTCGGTAGGCGCGGCATACAACACCACAGATAACAAGCCAAATAAAATCACCACCGCTGAAGGCAAAGTGTACGAACTCGTCTCAGCACGAACTGACGGACCTGAAGACGGCAAGGTGAAAGAAGGAACAACCGTCATCACCTACGTCTACAAGGAACTCAAAGGCAAAGTTGAAGTCACCTACGTCAGTACTGAGGGGACTCCAATCAAACCGAAACAGGACGTAGTTGCAGATGCCTCCATCGGTAGCGAATACAACTCGACCAGCGACACCTTGAAACCAGAAAAAATCACAGGTGACGATGGCAGGGTCTACAAGATCGTTACAGAAGCCAATAATTTCCCAGCAGTAGGTGACGTTGAAGAAAACGGTCACAAGAAAGAATCCGCTGCGGTAACCGGTAAAGTGACCGAAAAGGATCAGACCGTTACCTACGTCTACAAGGAAATCAAAGGCAACGTGAAGGTCACCTACGTGGACACGGAAGGCGTTGAAATTCACGCTCCACAGAACGCGGCCACAGATGCCTCCATTGGTAGCGACTACAACGCAACCGGTGACACCTTGAAGCCAGCAACCCTTGAAAAGGAAGGCAACACCTACGACCTGGTTGCCGCAGGTAATTACACTGTTGGCTTGGTCGATAAGGACGGTCATCAGGTTGATTCCGCCGGGATAACCGGTAAAGTCACTGAAAACGAACAAACCGTTACCTACGTGTACAAGCTGAGGAAGCCAGTAATAAAAGGAACTGTCAAGGTCACATACAAGGACATTGACGGTAATGAAATTGCTGATCCGAAGTTTGCTGCTCAAGAACAACCGGTAGGTAATTCCTACAACGCCACAACGGAAGAACTCAAGCCAGCAACCCTTGAAAAGGGCGGCAAGAAGTACAAGCTGGTTCCAGCAGGCACCTACAAGGTAGGTGGGGTTGATAGCAACAACCACCTCAAGGAATCAGATCCGATCGTTGGTGAAGTAAAAGAAAGCGAGCAGACAGTCACCTACATTTACCGCGAGGTGAAACCGCAAGGCGACGTCATCATCAACTACGTTGAACAAGGCACTGGCAAGGTTATCTCTGCCAAGGTGATCGACACTCCACAATCTGACGTTGGTACCGGCTACGACACCAAAGACCATAAGCCAGAGGTGATCGTCTACACCGATCCAGTCAGCGGCGAAAAGTCACTCTACGAGCTGGTGGGCCTGAAAGCCGACAGCAAACCAGAAGAAGGTACCGTCACTGAAGGGACCACTGAGGTAACGTACGAGTACAAGCTTGCTCCTCAGCCTGCTGATCCAGTTGGTTTCGTCACCGTCCAATACAAGGACACTGAAGGCAATGAGATCAGTCGTGAAGTTGTCGATGAAAAGAATGCTCCGATTGGCAAGCAGTACGACACCCTGACTGATAATCGTCTGGAGAAAATCACCACACCTGAGGGCAAGACCTACAAGATCGTGCCCGCTGGCAGCGACTACACCGTTGGCCCAGTAGATAAAGACGGTCGCCTTGAATCCTCCGATCCTGCCACCGGCATGGTCAAAGAAGGCTTCCAGACTGTTGTCTACATCTATCAAGAAGTCAAAGGTAACGTTATCGTCCACTACAAAGACACCGACGGCAAAACCATTGCCGAGGATGAGGAAGATACGCCTCTGGTTTCCACAGGTACGACCTACAACACTGACGATCACAAGCCGGGTACGATTCGTTCCGAAGGTAAGCTGTACAGGCTCATCCCTGAACGAACTGTCGGTAAAGAAAACGGCACAGTCGTTGAAGGTACTACCGAGGTCACCTATATCTACGAGTTGGTTCCAACGGGTAACGTGATCGTTCACTACGTTGACGAGAACGGTAATCCGATTGCTGAGGATGTCACCGACGAAATGGATAAGCCTGTAGGCGAATCCTATGACACCAATGATCGTCGTCGGAAGATCATCGAGAAGAACGGCAAGAAGTACGAGCTGGTCAGGGTCAAAGAAGGCGATAAGGAAACCGGCACGATTGTAGAAGGCGACACTAACGTGACGTACATCTACAAGCTGGTGGAAGAACCTCAGATGCCAACACCACTCGCACCGGAACCCTCTGCCCCAAGCACTCATGGTAAAGGCGGCAAGTCTTTGGCTCGGACAGGTGTATCACCAGCCTCGACACTAGTTAGCCTGAGCCTTGCGCTGCTCGGAATGGCATGTGTCAGCATCGTGCGACGTCGCCGCATTGATAGCTGAAAAGCCCCTGCTCTGACAAGTCATACATGATCTTGTCTAGGCATACCGCGGGTGGTTATCTTCCATGTGGAAGGTATCCACCCGCTTTTTCGTATATATGCCATATTTGCTGAGCGACAGTGAGGGTGATACCTAGGCGGTTGTTATCACGTAAGAGTTGCGCGCAGTCAGCTAGATATAGTCAACTACGCGCAATCAGCTAGGTGTAATAAACGACGCACCCCAATAGCAAGAGGTTACGCTGAAAGGTAAACTTTCCTCGCTTCTAGCGTGCAAGTGCCTCAGCAGGAAAATCTTGCGGACGATCAGTGAAAATGCCATCAACACCCCACGAGGCAAGCTCAGCAGCCTTCTCAAGAGTATTCACAGTCCACACATTCACTTGGAAACCTGCCTCATGTATTTCATGCACCTCAGCCTGTGTTAAACCATTCACATCCGGATGAATAGCACGGCACTCCAGCTCTGCCGCACCTTCTTGCCACGTAGGGCCAGGCTGATTTTCACGAGCAAAAAGCCAGCCAAGAGCAATATCAGGACGCTCACGATGGAAACGCGCGAGCATGTCATGGTCAAATGAGGACACAAGGAAATGCTCAACATCAACATCTTTAACCGCAACAACTAAGTTTTCCAGTAACTTATCACGCAAAGCCATACCACCAAAGCAGGGCTTAATCTCCATATTCATCATCATTGATTGGCGCTGCCCGAAAGTGAGCACATCAGCCAACTCAGGGACACGCTCAAAACGATACACGTCAGAGAACCAACGGCCAGCATCTAAACGACGCAAATCAGAATAGCCCTTGTCGTAGTATCCGCCTGTGCCGCTTGTTGTCCGATCCAACGTGTCATCGTGAATGACTAACAACGTGCCATCACCCATCACGTCAACATCAAATTCAAAACGGCGAGCACCGATCTCCATAGCTTTCGCAAAGGAGGCAATAGTGTTTTCTGGGGCTAGGGAGGAAGCTCCTCTATGGGCAAAAATACGTGGATAGCTAGTCATCAAAACTCCTTTTCAACAGTGGAAATTATCATTGTCACATGCGGTGTAACTGTCAAGTAAGTGGTTTTGGGTCTTTACTCATATACGGGTAACAGGCCTAAACCGGGAACAAAACGCATACGCGGTTGAGGGGCTTCCTGCGCCCACGAACCTGAATCAGGCGAAGCCTCTGGATCGTTTGACGCATCAGCGTGCCCAAGCATTCCATCAATCGGTTCATCTTCAAGGTGAACGGCTGACATCTCAAAAGTCGTATCAGCGCCAGAATCAAGCAGTACAGCTTCGTCACGTTTCATTGGGAGCACAGAATTCACATATGAGGAAATCACATCTTCCAAAGGTAAATCGTGACCGGCATTTTGTGCGCGAAACCAGCGGTGCTCTAAGAACTCGTGAAAGATTTGGCCGGGCGACAGCTTGGCGGCAAGCTGTGGTGGGATAGCGGAAATAACCGGCTCATACACATGTCGCATCCACTCATGTGCAACCAGTTCCAAAGGCCTATCCAATTGCTCAGTGACTGCGCGGTAAGTTTTTAAATCATTTAACATGCGCCGAGCTTGCTGTTCTTCCACATCCAAACCAGTTAAACGCATGAGGCGACGATGATAATGACCTGCATCCACAACTTTCGGCTGGATAACGATATGGCGACCATCACGATCAGACTTAATTTGCAACTCACCGACATTAAAACCTAAACGATTCAAGCGTTCAATGCGGTCTTGAACTTTCCAACGCTGATCCACAGAAATAGATTCTTCTGCGGTAAGCTCATTCCACAGTTCATTGTAACGAGTTCGGATGCGGTCACCGACCTCAATGGGATCATCCTCTGAAGGAAAATAGGATCCTGCTTGCAAATCCATAAGCTCCCCAATGATGTTGATACGGGCCAGATCAACGTCATAAGTGCGTTGGCCTTCTGTGAGGCCTTCAGGGTGAAGCTCCCCGGTTTCCGCATCAACAAGATACGCAGAAAAAGAACCCGCATCACGACGAAACAAAGTATTCGACAAAGAAACATCGCCCCAATAAAAGCCAAGCAGATGTAAACGCACCAATAGGACCGCAAGCGCGTCAATGAGACGTGTCGCCGTGTCCTCAGTCATGTACTTGCTAAAAAGCGCGCGATAAGGCAAAGAAAACTGCAAATGCTCTGTCACTAGGACTGCGGGAAGCTCCTCATTCTGCGCATCTGTTCGCCCGGTGATAACCGCAGTTGGTAGGACTGAGGGGGCTTGTAGGCGCGACAGATCACGCAGGAGCTCATACTCCTTATGAGCTACCGTTTCACCGATTTCTTTGACAGCGATCACTCGGTCAGATAAATGAACAAAACGTACCACATGTCGTGATAATCCACGTGGCAAGGCTGCGAGGATATCAGCAGGCCAGTCCTCTAATGGAAGTTCCCACGGAAGATCAAGGAGTGCTGGATCAACGGTGGAAGCCGTAATCTCCAAAGCGTGAAGCATGGGCTTATTCTCTCATTTTTGAGGGCGGCGGACAGTATGTGTGTATGTGGGAGAAAAGAAAAGCTCAGCCTCAACCAGAAAATAACGAGCGTCGGCCCTACCCGTAGATAAAGCCGACGCTGTGAATATGTATAACCCGACATGCGTGCAGGTTACTGGAAATACTTACTCAGGCAAACGCACACCGGTAGCTGCACTGAAGTTGTGCTGCTGCCCCTCACGAATACGTGTATGAATAACGCCACCACGGTCAGGAGCTGTACGCGGAGGAACACGCACAATGAGCTGCTTAGCGCTCCCCTCGCTACCAGAACCCAAGCCCTCAGCAGAACCTGCAAGGTGACCGTACACGTAGGCATCAGACCCCAGTTCCTCAACGAAATCAACTTCGATTGGAATGGTGTTCTCTGTTCCCTCAGGAACAACTTCAAGTCCTTCAGGGCGGAAACCAATGGTGATTTGCCCACCATCTTCAGGTGTGAGTGCAGCTAAAGTGGCCTCTGACAACGGGATACGTGCAGGACCAAGCTTTGCGACGTTACCTTCTACATCGAACTTCCCAAGATTCATCGCAGGCGAACCAATGAAACCTGCAACGAACTCATTAGCGGGACGTTCATACATTTCCTGAGGCGTGCCGACCTGCTGCAAAATACCGCCAGCAAGAACCGCGATACGGTCACCCATAGTCAGAGCTTCCGTTTGGTCGTGAGTAACATACACGGTTGTGACACCGAGTTCACGCTGCAAAGAAGCAATCTGAGTACGGGTTTGCACACGAAGCTTCGCATCCAAGTTCGATAAAGGCTCATCCATAAGGAACACTTGCGGCTTACGCACGATAGCGCGTCCCATAGCGACACGCTGACGCTGGCCGCCAGAAAGCGCCTTAGGCTTACGATCCAAATAGGGTTCCAAGTCAAGAATCTTTGCCGCTTCATCGACACGACGCTTGATTTCGTCTTTCGGAGTACCAGCAATTTTCAGTGCGAAGCCCATGTTTTCGCGGACAGTCATATGCGGGTACAGCGCGTAGTTCTGGAAAACCATAGCGATGTCACGGTTCTTTGGCTGAACATCAGTCACATCACGATCGCCAATCAAAATACGACCAGAGTTCACGTCCTCTAAACCTGCGAGCATACGCAAAGACGTGGATTTGCCGCATCCAGATGGGCCAACAAGGACAAGGAATTCACCATCGGCGATTTCAAGATCCAAGCTATCAACAGCGGGTTTGTCAGAACCCGGGTAAATACGGGTTGCTTTCTCGAAAGTTACGGTTGCCATAACGTTCTCCTCCACCGGCAGGTACGTGCCGGACGATCCGAGTGGGGACACACTAGCGTCTTCACCAATGTGGAACATGCGTAAACGATATTGTCTGCACACGTACAAGTGCGAATGTACCATTTGTTTCCCTGAAAAGCCACCCATAATCGTGGAATGAGTGCTACATCCGGTGTCATCGGTGTCGCCGGTGCCGCACGGGGTGAGGTGCATCAATAAAAGATGCCGGGAATAGATCGTGAAATTTTGACGCAAGACAGAATGACGCAGAAAGGGGGGCATACTGACTCATCGGCCCATATGCATAGGAACAGTCATCTTTGGCTCTAGCTGTAGCAGCTTCGTCGATGCATCGGCCCATATGCATAGGAGCACTCAGGGCAAACACAAGGAGTACCCTTTTGTGCACGTGTCACCGGCCCGGAAGCTTTTCCTGCGTTAGTCTGTTCAGGTGAGTGTTTCGCAGTATGTAGGAGGCTATCGCCTGTTGCATCGCCTAGGCATAGGCGGCGCAGGTACAGTGTGGTGCGCCGAAGATGAAGGCGGCCAAAAAGTCGCCCTCAAAATGCTGCATCCGGCTTTGGCAGCCACGGACGAAGCCCGGGCGCGCCTCGTACGTGAAGCACGTCTGGTCAATGCTGTACGCGGTGGCGGGGTTGCTCATGTGCTCGACATTGAGGTGGATGACTACCAGCCTTTCGTGGTTTCTGAACTGATCGAAGGTCCTTCCCTTGCTGAAATATTGACGCGAGGACCGCTACCTGTCACTGATGTTGCTGCACTGAGCCGGGGCCTCTATGACACTTTATGCCGTATCCACACGGCCAAAATTGTTCACCGTGATGTGAAGCCCTCAAATATTATTTATTCGCCGCACGGACCTGTTCTTATTGATTTTGGTATCGCATTGAGTGAGGACGATACTCGCTTCACACAAACAGGTTTAATCTCAGGGACGGCTGGTTTTACGGCCCCTGAGCTTCTGCGCGGGCAACCTGCGAACCCTGCAAGCGATTGGTGGGCTTTCGCCGCCACTCTTTTATACGCATTATCAGGGCAACCTCCTTTTGGTCGCGGAAATTCAGCGCACGTCCTTGCTCAAGTCATGAACGGAACACCAGATGTGCGGGGGCTACCTACTGAATTGGTCCCTTATTTCATGGAAGCATTATCGCCGGAACTGAGGACACGCCCAGCGCCGCACGTCCTTGTTGAAGCTATAGAAAAATACGCGCGTACATGCCCGCACCCTGCGCCTTCCTCTGTCGTTCAAACGCTCGCATTACCAATGGGTGCCCCCTTAGATGCGTATGAGACACGTACCCCTGACCCTCATGATAGGACGCAAATTCCAGAACCGGACTCAGGATCAGAAGCCACCGTTGCCCTTCACTCATCATCGCCCTATGAGATTGCTGGGGCTACAACCCCGCTCCTCGAAAATCCCCAGAGAATTCACCAAGAGGACTACAGAGCGTCACAAATATCTGAATCAGGTGCCACAAACCCTAAGGAAGGCGCAGATCCTGCAAGTATTGTGGGGGCCACGGAAACCCTGCACAGGCACGAGAGGCCCTTGCTGCCTACAGCCGCCTTGCCGGTGGAAGGAACGTATCCGCCTCAGGAACTATTACAGGATACGTATAGCGACAACAAAGGCGTGTATAGCAATGACAGGGCAGTGGGGGGATCCTACGAGGAAAGTATTTTTACACCGCAGGAAAACGAACAACCATATACTCCCCGTGCTCCACGGCCAGCACATGCCTTGAGCGTGGCATCGTTACTGCTTATTGCGACGGTTCCTGTCATAGCTGGGGCCGCAGGATTATTCGTTGTCGTTTGCGCTCTTGTGTGCCTGGGAATGGTGGGGGCCATCCACGATGGTCGAGAACGTCGTCGCGCCCGTCACGGGGTATTGCGTTGGAATGACATGTGGGCACTTTTTTTCATGTCACCGCTGAAATTGGTGGAGGTCGTCCTCTCTTTAAGTGCGGCAGCTTTAATATCGGGGATTGTGACAGCGGGGCTGTGGCGCCTCATCTATGAATATCTGCGCACACATGCACGCGGGATAGGAGTTATCCACATAGGACAATGGAAAATCCTGCATGTGCCTGAAATCACGTGGCCGTGGGATGTGGTGACATCGGCGCAAGGAAACCTAGGGACAGATTCGTGGGTGAGCGCACCGCCGATGTTCCTTATCATCGTTTTCTTAGTGTGGTTTTTCCTTTTCCTGCTGTGGGTTTTCCCTACCTCACGCCACCTGCGACGCGGATCAGCTTGCGTTTTCCAGTTTTTCCTACCTGCATGGTGGGCCAGAGCCATAGCTGTTATTTTAGTTATCCTTGCCACAGGAGCTTTATGGATGGTGATAACAGGCGGCTGATGTTATCGCGCGATTCCTTACAAGGGCCGCTACTGTTTATCTATATTTCACTCATCTGATTAAAGGTGTTTGTCATGGCAAAAGAGACTTCTTCACAAGATTCCGTGCGTTTGAAGGCGCAACAAATGCGCGCAGAACAAGCACGTAAAGATCGCCGAATCAAGATAACGATTATTTCCGTTGTGCTTGTTGTGGTTTTAGGTATCGCTGCTGCGGTAGCTGTTGTCATCGGCCAGAAAGTATCTGCTGAGCGTGCGGCACGTAATGTGGACCCCGTGTCAGTTTTCGGTACTTTTGCCGAGGGTGAGCCTATCCTTTACTCGCATAAAGGCGTAGGTCAGGTGGATGATTCTATTCCTACTCTTGTGGAATATTTCGACTATTCCTGCCACGTTTGCGTTAACGTGGATGCTCTTTTCGGTAAAGAACTAACTGAAGGCGCCGATAAAGGGGAATATAACATTGAGTATCGCTCAGTTCGCACAGTCGATATGGCCTATCAACATGCGGCAACTGCTGCTTCGTTAGTAGTTGCACAAAAGGCTCCTGAGCGTTGGGCTGATTTCCACCATGCTTTAATGGCTTACTTTAAGTCGCAGTATGACAACGGTAAAGGGCATGTAGTAAACGATGCTGATGCCTCCTACCAGCAGGTGAAAAAAATCGCTGAGCAAGTAGGGATTTCCGCTGATGTGATCGGTATCTTCCCCTATGGGTCTGTGGCTGACCATTATCTGGATGTGGCTTCGCAAGCATGGCGTGAAGCAACGGTAGAAGGCCGCGCTGGTTTAGGTACACCAGAATTTGTTGCTCACGGAAAAGCTGTGAAGCTGCAAGGTAAGACTGGTGCGGAATTGTTGGATTCTGTTCGCGCTGCCCTTGAGGTCAAAAAATAATGAAACTCGTCTCATAGAGGGGTTTCAATTTGTTTCCCATGCTCTGTTCATGACAGACTATGGGACGCGCCACCTTAGCTCAGTTGGTAGAGCACCCGCCTTGTAAGCGGACGGTCGTGGGTTCGAGTCCCACAGGTGGCTCTCATTTTTATAAGCCACAGTTTTTACGGCAACTGCTAAAGATTCCGCCGTCTACGACTTGCTATTAGCCTTGATTAGAGCGTGTATGTACGTGACGCAAAAACAGGAGCCGATGCCATGAAATACGACAACCTACTGACAATCCAAATCCGGATGGACTATCGCCAGGCCAAGTTCCTTCTGGAGAATCTAGCCGCCCAGAACACCAACGAGTGGATGGAAGCATTCCGAGCTCAAAACCACATTGCCGAGACCCTCGGCATCACATACCGCAAACTGCCGTGACTGGCGCCTTGCCTGCGGGCAACCTGCGCTTAGCTAGGGCTCAGGTGAAAAAGTGAAAATCAATAGCGCTATAAGAAATGTGTTGGCGGTTCCTGGCCTGCCGGCGTGGCCGTGGCGGAACCAGTGGTGGCGGCTACGGTCTGGTGTGCACTCCATACCCATGCCGCAATGCGAACGCGTTACTTATTGTGTGGCGTGCTGGGTTCTGCCAACTTGTCGTGTACCGAGTCGGGTAAGGTGTCGGGGTTGGTGCCAGCCAGATTGCGCAGCAGCGGGTTCAGCAGACTGCCGATGAGAACCGGCTCGCGAGTAGCATCGATTGGGTCCATGTGACTGTTTACACCTCCTTTCAACATTGTCTGGTTCTGTTTTGCGTTCCTGAAGAAAGTTACGGCGAAACTGAAGAGTTTAGCTAGAATGAGGCCGATAGTACGGTTCTCGTTTTAGCTGTGCTGTTTGCTTCGATATCCACGGTAGAAAAGTGGGTGTCGCTGAGCGGCGGTCTGCCGATGAGTAGCGATGGATTGCGATGGATCAGCCGGGAAGGAGGGTGCTGTGACCTACGAGACAAGGTTCAAAAAAGTGTTTGATATGCTCAGGAAAAACGTGAAAGGCACCCGAAACATGGGCAAGTTCGCATGCGAGATCTTCGACATGGGTCTGAAAGATGACACAACTCCAAGAAACCGCCGGAGTAAGCGCCGCCACCATCGCCAAACTTGGACGTGGGGACAACGTCACCACCGAAGTGCTGCTACGTATTGCCACAGCACTCGAATGCGGCGTCGAAGACCTTTTTGAAACATCCGACATCAAGTCTCCTGATTCGCTAGCGAGAGGCACTTGCTTGGATATGTCCCAATACAGCCACGATATGCCTTCGGGAATCTGATGATTTGGAAAGCAGTAGAAGATAAGCATGTGGAGATTTGAAATATGGCTCGGCTAAACCTTAAAGCGATTGAAGAACGCGTCAAACCTTTGGGTAACCATGACTATTATGACCGTGAGTTCATCTATGATCTCTTGCTCGCTTATGGAAAGCCGAAGAGCAGTATTACGCGGCTTCGTTCTGGAGCTATCAATGTTGCTGAAGACCCGGTTTGTGAGGTTGCCCAGAAGAATGTGGTCTACTTTAAGGAGTCGCAAAATGATTCCGTAGACCTATTGTTGGAGATTGAACGTTTGCGCACAGCAGCGCACGTGAAGCGTTATACCCCGCGTTTCATCATAGTGACCGATTATGCCGAGATGCTCGCGTGGGATATGAAAACAGGCGAGAATTTGATTATTCCGTTGCGAGATATCGCCAAGCATTTCACGTTCTTCCTGCCGTGGGCGGGTATGGAAAAAGCCCAGTATGTGGCCGAAGCGCACGCTGATGTCAAAGCAGCAGAGCAGATGGGCAAACTCTTCGACGAACTACTGCACGCAAACCCAGAGCTTTTGGATCATCCGGAACGTCGCCACGGTCTCAACGTATTCTTCACCCGATTGTTGTTTTGCTACTTCGCTGAGGACACGGGGATCTTCGCGCCAAATCAATTCACCAACGCAGTGGGTTCGCAAACTTTAGAAGACGGCTCTGATACCCAAGAGTTTTTAACCGATCTATTTGAAGCGCTTGATACTGCAACTCCCG
This sequence comes from Schaalia sp. lx-100, assembly GCF_021083625.1. Classification (NCBI taxonomy): domain Bacteria; kingdom Bacillati; phylum Actinomycetota; class Actinomycetes; order Actinomycetales; family Actinomycetaceae; genus Schaalia; species Schaalia sp. lx-100. The sequence continues at coordinate 101,067 of NZ_JAJNRP010000006.1, forward strand.
AAGATAAGCCCTCACATTTACAAGCCTTCCCCTACGTCAACGGGCGCTTGTTTTCAAAAGATCAATCCCTTACAGTTCCTGTTTTTACGAAACAGGCCCGCACGATGCTTATTAACCTTGGCAAGTTGATTTGGCAGGAAATCAACCCCGATATTTTCGGCTCTATGTTTCAAGCAATCGTTACTCCGGGAAAAAGATCTGACCTGGGACAGCACTACACCTCGGTGCCAAACATTCTCAAAACCATAGAGCCCCTCTTCTTGGATGAATTACGCGAAGAGTTTGATGCAAACTATGACAAAGCAAAACAACTTGAAAAACTATTAGAGCGCATTTCTCAAATCAAGGTTTTCGATCCTGCGTGTGGATCTGGGAATTTTTTAGTTATTGCCTACAAGGAACTTCGTAAACTTGAGCATTCGATCTTAGAGCGATTAGCAGACCTGAATCCCGCATATGCCACATTGTTCACGGATTCTAAGATCAGCATTGAAAACTTCTTCGGCATCGAAATTGATGATTTCGCTGTTGAGGTGGCAATTCTGTCTTTGTGGATTGCCAAGCATCAAATGAACCAAGAGTTCAAGGAGAAATTTGGCACCTCCATCCCTCTGATTCCTTTGAAAGAAAGCGGCCATATCCGTGCCGGTAACGCTGCCCGCATTGAGTGGAGTGAAGTCTGCCCCAACAACGGACGCGATGAGCTCTACCTTATTGGCAATCCTCCCTACGTGGGAAGTTCAATGCAGGATTCCACTCAAAAAGCTGACTTCATTCACGTATTCAAGGAGCAGCCATTCTCAAAAAAGCTCGACTACGTAACACTTTGGATTATTAAAGGTGCTCAATATATCAAGGGCACTGAGGCGCGACTGGCGTTTGTAACAACTAACTCCATCACCCAAGGTGAGCATGTCGGACTATTATTTCCTTCAATTTTTGAAATGGGAATTGAAATTGGCTACGCCTACACGTCATTTAAATGGCAAAACAATGCCAAGCACAATGCCGGTGTCAGTGTCGTGGTCATGAGTTTAAGGAACGCATCTAGCGCCGCAAAATTCTTATTTCAGGACGATTTGCGCGTCAGGGTTAAAAACATTAGCCCGTATTTGTCTGACAATTCTAATGTTGTTGTGACTTCTCGTCCTAAACCAATTGCTAGATTTATGCCTCAAATGCTTTTCGGTTCAAAACCAACAGATGGTGGTCATCTAATACTTTCGGAACAAGAGTGTCGGGATTTGCTTGCCATGCAACCTGAGGCTGCTCGTTTTATAAAAAAATATTGTGGCTCAAATGAGTTTATCAATGGAAAATTACGTCATTGTATTTGGGTTCAGGATGATGAGGTATCTGCTGCAGCTGGAATTGCTGAACTCAAAAGAAGATTTAAACTGGTATCCGAATCGCGGCTAGCAAGCAAGAAACAAGCAACCCAAGCTCTGGAAGATGTGCCTTATAGGTTTGCAGAGCCTCGCTACAAGCCAACTGATTCGATTATTGTACCGAGGGTATCGTCTGAGCGGCGCGAGTATATTCCGATAGGCTATTTGGGTTCAGACACTGTTATTTCGAACCTTGCCTATGCCATTTACGATGCCGACCCTTGGGCCTTTGCATTATTGACATCGAAAATACACATGGTGTGGACGGCAGCGGTTTGTGGGCGTCTTGAAAGTCGATTCAGTTACTCGAATACCATTGTGTACAACAATTTCCCCGTCCCGCCCCTAAGTGACCACGTTAAGCAGAACCTGACAGAGCTGGCCTTTCGGGTGTTGGATGTTCGTGAATATTACTGTGAGTGCACGCTGGCTGAACTTTACGATCCAGACAGGATGCCACTTGATCTCAGGGAAGCACACGCGGCCATCGATGTAGCAGTCGATCGTATTTACCGTCAGAAGCCCTTTGAATCTGATGAAGAACGGCTCAGTATGCTTTTTGCTTTGTATGAGCAGTTGATTGAAGAAGAGCGGATTCAGTTGGAAGCCGTAAAAGTGACTAAAAAGCCTCGTCGTAGCAGGAAGGTGCAGGCATGAGCCCCAAAATTGAAGAATTCACGAATATTGTTGATGTGTCGTATGCCCAAGACGGTACCTCGGTAAATACTGACGCTATGGGCATGCGTGAAATGCAGCGGCGTGTCTTTGAGCAACGTGCCCGCCAGTATCTTTTGGTGAAGGCGCCACCGGCATCGGGTAAATCACGTGCTCTGATGTTTGTGGGCCTGGACAAGTTGTACAACCAGGGGCGAAAAAAGGTGATTGTGGCGGTGCCAGAGCGTTCCATCGGTGCGTCTTTTGCCCCCACGAAACTCACCGAGCATGGATTTTTTGCTGACTGGGAAGTACCAGACAAGAATAATCTGTGCACACCAGGCTCGTCACAATCAAAAGTTAACGCATTCGTTGACTTCCTTCAAAGCAGTGACCCGGTGCTCATTTGCACGCACGCCACCCTACGTTTTGCATTCGAAAAACTAGCACCAGAGGCATTCAACGGCACAGTACTGGCGATCGACGAATTCCACCATGTGTCAGCTGATCTGGAAGCCAGCCGGCTAGGGATGCTGCTGCATGACATTATGGCTGGTTCCGATGCTCATATCGTCGCGATGACCGGCTCATATTTCCGGGGCGACTCAGTACCGGTGCTGTCCCCGGCAGACGAAGCGAAGTTCACCCCCGTAACCTTCAACTATTACGACCAGCTCAACGGCTACCGCTTCCTCAAAGCTCTAGGGATCGGCCACCACTTCTACCAAGGACGCTACACCGAAGCCATCAATGAAGTGCTGGATCTGGATAAGAAAACCATCATTCACATTCCGAATGTGAACTCCGGTGAATCCACCAAGGACAAGCTGGAAGAAGTAGGCTTCCTTCTAGACGCCATTGGGGTTGTCGAACGCACCGACCCGAATACGGGGATCATTGAGGTTCGCCGCCGCGACAACGGGCAAATCCTGCGGGTCGCCGACTTGGTGGATGACACTGACCAGAAAGCTCGTGCTGAAACGCTGCATTACCTTTCCACAGTGGCTTCTAAAGAGCGTGATGGGGTGGACATCATCATTGCGCTGGGCATGGCCAAGGAAGGCTTCGACTGGCCTTTCGCAGAGCATGCACTGACAGTGGGTTACCGTGCTTCTCTAACTGAAATCATTCAGATAATCGGGCGCGTTACCCGTGACTGCGAAGGCAAGCCCCGCGCACAGTTCACGAACCTCATCGCTGAACCCGACGCTTCACAAGCTGAAGTCACGGTAACAGTCAACAACATGCTCAAAGCCATTACCGCGTCTTTACTCATGGAACAAGTATTGGCACAAAACTTTGAGTTCAAAACCAAACGCAGCGACGATGATGAGAATGAGCCAGGAAAGCTACGGATTCGCGGGTTCAAAGAGCCTTCCACTGACCGTGTGCGACAAATCGTCACCGCTGACTTGAACGATTTGAAAGCAAACATTCTTCAAGACGACATGTTCGTCCGTGCTGCTGCCGGAAGCTTAGATGCCGAAACCACTAACAAGGTACTCATCCCGAAGATTATTCGCGACCGTTACCCAGACCTAACCGAAACAGAAGTAGAAGAAGTTCGTCAACACGTGGTGGTGGACTCAGTGATCAAAAATGGTGAAGTACGCGAAGTTGGGGACAAACGCTTCGTGCGTATGGGTGAAAAATTCGTCAACATTGACGACATCCACATCAACCTGATTGATAGCGTCAATCCCTTCCAACGTGCTTTTGAAGTGCTGTCGAAATCTGTTACTCCCAATGTGCTACGACTCATTTCCGACAGCATTGCTGCCACTCGCATCCAGATCACCCCAGATGAAGCACTGGCTTTGTTCCCCAAGATCCAGCTATGGTCAAAGACCCATGGTGGTAAACGTCCTGACCGGCGCTCTGAAGATGCTACCGAACGCAAATACGCAGAAGCGCTGCTGGTATTGCAAAAGCTGAAGCGTGAGCGTCAACAGGGTGTGGCGCAGCAGAAAGCGAAGGAGGAGTAAAACGCATGAGCGAACAAGGAAACGATGCTTTTGAAGAAGCCTTTGCCAAACTGCTCGAAAGTGACACTGAGGGTTTGCTGGACGCTCCAGAAAAACCTCAACCTATCACCTCTGCTGATCGTTTAGAGCGGGCCTTCATGGAGATCGCGGAGTTCTACCGTGATCACGGACGAGTTCCCAGTTCCACGACCCATGACGTCAGCGAACGAAAGCTCGGCGCTAGACTCGATGGTTTCCGAGCGAACGAAGCAAAAGCTGAAGCCGTTGCTGACCTAGATGACTTTGGTCTGCTTGCTCCACCAGCCGCACCAGAAAACCTAGATGATCTGCTTGAAGCGGACGAGCTTGATCTGCTCGATAATAACGAGGACATCTTCGACGTTTCCTCACTGCCAGAGGTCAAACGCAACCTCGATGACGTAGAAATTGCCGTACGAGAAAAGGCCAAGGACTTCGAGAAATTTGAGCACTTGTTCAAAGCCAAACACGCAGAACTCGCCGCTGGTGACGCCGTCATCCTTCCCTTCAAAGGGGTATCCACAATAAAACCAGGAAGGTTTTTCATCCTCGGTGGCCTCATGCTCTTCATCGCGGAAATCGGCGAGGTCGAATACAAACACGTCGGTGGACGTGAGCGCCCTAAAGAACGACTGCGAGTCATCTTTGAAAACGGCACAGAATCTGCCATGTACAAGACATCTCTTTCGATCCGCATGGGAGAACAAAACGGGCGCGCCATAGCCCCGGCCAACCACACCATCGACATGACAGAACTGGGTGATGCGGACGTTGAAACTGGACATATTTACATACTCAAATCCTTAAGCCAAGATCCAACCATTAAAGGGATACCGCACCTGCATAAGATTGGATTTTGTACGACAACAGTTGAACAGCGCATTGCCAACGCGCAACACGATCCCACATATCTGATGGCACCTGTGGAAATTGTTGCAGATTACCGTGTCTACAATGTACGCCCCTCAAGGCTGGAAAATCTTATACACCGAGTCTTCGCAGACGTACGTTTAGACATGACACAGATCAACACTGACCGTGAATCCTATAACCCATCTGAATGGTTCATCGTTCCAGCACAGGTTATCGACCAAGCCGTGCAGATGATCATTAGTGGCGACATCACAGATTTCATCTATGACGAAGTTACGCAGTCCTTCAAATGGACAGGAAACCAGACTGCGAGTGAGTGACTAACTATCCCGGCGTGTGAAAAGTTAGCACGCCGATTTTTGGGTATGTGTATCCACGCTTCTACACTCCACACCAACACGGGCACTTCATGCCACTAACGACAGCCCTGCCAGACGTCATCCTCGACACATATTTCCCCTATTATGAACCCTGCTATACCTACATAGCTTCAGTTGAAGCGAATGGATTACCTATTTGAAATCTTTAATTTTATTTGATACATTTACTAAGGCTCGCTAATTTGCGAGCGGGAGCACTATATTCGCGTCATAGGTGACGGGAAAGGAGGTGAACCAATGAAGCTTAAAGAAAAGATTGCTTCCGTAGCACTCGTTGCAACTCTAGTTTTGGGAGGTGCGGGCACTGCTTACGCTGTTACCTTTGGGAACAATCTGAACGGTGCATCTTCGGTTGAGGTATTGCAAGTTAAGTACAATGGAGCGGCTTGGAACTATGCTGATTCAGGCTATAAGAACGCGTGGTTTAAGTACTCGCGTAACGGAAAAACTCTAATGTACAAGACTGTAAATCGAGGCCGTGTTACCGGTTCCGTTTGGGATAACCTTTGGGACTGGAGCAGGAACCAAACAACGAAGTTCAATTGGGGACACAGTAAATAGAACCAATTAAATAGTCCATGTTTATTGTTTTGGCGCGAGTCTAGTGCTTCTTACACATGAGCTAAAAGCATATATCGAACTTTGGTACGAGAGTTGCCTTTATGAAAAGCCTATTCGTGAAATCTCCGCTAAGGATGATGAGGCTCCTGAAACTGGGGTTTTTGTATATTGGATGTTTTTCGCTGTCAGGTTTTCTGCTTTTTGTTGAACATAAATCAAATCACTCCTATGTGATGATGAGATTTTTACGGTTTTTAATAGAGCACCAAGTCGTATTTATTCTAGCCTTTTCAGCAATTGTCATGATTTTCCATTATCAGCTCGTGAATGAAGCTAAGGACGAGGTGAAATGCAGGATAATCGTGGGGGATAGATTGCGGTTAATAAGGTTGAGATATGCTATTGCATGCTCAGTAGTTCTGGCTGCCTGTTTTGTCATGTGTATTGTCTTATTCTATATATTTTCATATTCTCTAAAGAACTGCTTCTACTTATCGACTGTTTTAGTTACTTATATTTTGCTTAGTTCATTATTACTGAGGGCAAAATGAAAGTTTTTAGATTTTTTCTAGTTCGCATATTTTTTAAGAAACCTATTGTTGCAGTGACTATGCTTGTATTGTTGTTAATGGCGAACTACATTGCGTTTTCAACGACTCGCACTATTGTTTCTACCAACGAGGGATACAGTCAAGTAAGCAGGCTAAATTCCGCGGGCGTTTATATTGCTAATTTGGACCCAAAATCAGATATTGATATCGACAGCATCGCGGCGCAATCTATGCAGGATGTATATGATCGTCTGAATAACAATTACCAGTATGGGTTATTTACGGATGGTTATATTGTTGATCTCAGGAATCGTAACGGCATCAAAGTGCCAGTGGCATACATGAATGAAAAGTATGCAGATCTCAACCCTTTTGAGTATGTGGATGGTAGTGGACTGACATTTCAATATTCGCTAGAAACTGAGACAGTGCTACCGGTTTTAGTTGGAAAAGGATTAGCTGAGGAATATCCGGTTGGCGCACAGTTTAGTGTTCATGATCCGGTATTAGATCGAAATATTGAGTTCAGAGTTTCTGGGATACTTAGACAGAATTCAGCCCATTCTAATCTGTATGCTCTTGATTCCAAGCAGTACTACAATTTTTCGATAGTTGTACCTGTCAACGAAACGTTTATCAAACAAGCTAGTATTCCATTCAAAATTAATGGATTGATGGATCTTGTAGTGACAGATACGAACAAGGAAGGCATATCCAAATTAGCTGACTGTATTTACAAGACAGTAGGAATTAAACTAAATTTCTTTAGTCAACAAGAAAACATTGATTTTTATAATGAGTATTTTGTCTCGTCACTATGGTTTTTGTTTATCGTAGCCGCTATTTTACTGGCGATTATTGTACTTGTATCCGTCTGGAGCTCGCTTGTAGCGGTGAAATTGATGATAAAAGATTTCGCTATCAATTTGTTAGTTGGCTTGAGTTATCGTGGAATTCGTAAAATTTTCTATGGCTATTATGTGATGCTATCGTCGATTTCTTTGGCGGGCATTTGTGCGGTAGCGACATGCTATCGATATCAGAGTTGGATTTCTAAAGATCCCTTGTTTATCACCTGTGGTTTTGCTGGCGGTTTAATCATGATGGATTGGGTCGCATTACTAGTCACTTTATTAAGCAATTTACTGTTTTCTTTGATTATCGTCCAAGTACTCATGTGGCGTATAAAACGCGTGCCGATCTCAGTGGGAGTATTGCAGTGATGAACGAAATCATCAATCTAGATATCGAACAGAAGATATACAAAAAGCGCACTTCAAGTGTTACCCTACTGCAAAATTTTTCATTGAATGTCCAAGAAGGGGAAAAAATTGCGATCGTAGGGGAGTCTGGTGCTGGAAAAAGTACGCTGTTAAACATCCTTGGCTTAATTGACCGCGACTATATTGGAACTTACCATCTCTCAGGCAGATTTGTAGCGGGGCTTTCTGATCGAGAATTGGCGGCTGCGCGGAACCAAAAAATTGGTTTCGTGCTGCAGGAATCAGCACTCATAAACTCACTGAGTTTAGCGGACAACATCAAATTACCTTTCCTTTATGCTAGAGAATCTAAGCGGCATTTATCCGAGCGATTTGATGAAGTAGTAACTGCTCTAAGGATCAACTCAATTCTCGGAAAGAAACCATTAGATTGTTCAGGCGGTGAGAAAGCGAGAGCTGTATTCGCGCGGGCAATCGTGATGAATCCAGAACTTGTTCTTGCTGACGAGCCTACCGCTTCCCTAGACGTTGAAAATCGAGACAGAATAATGGAATTAATTTTCAAACTTAATGAAGAAAATGGGGCGACCATTATTACGGTTACTCATGATCTTTACGTTGCTCAACAGCATGATCGTGCCATTACACTTCAACGAAAGGAAATCTGATGGGTTTTGCAGTCATGGTGCTTTCTGGCATCGTAGGAGTGACCTTGATTCTTTTAGGTGCATTAAAGGCTAAAGAAAACAAACTCTGGCTTTTTGCTTTACTGGCTGGGGTTTTAAGCTTCGCTTTTACTATTTGGCTTGCTTGGCCAAAGTAGATTAAGGCCCGGAAGTTATTTTGTGCTGGCAAATATGTACTCAGCGCAAAAGTAACCCCGAAACGCAGCCAGTGACTCACCTGCTCAACTGGATCGGTGGGTTTGTCTCATTACATCAGGCGCCATCGAGTTACTGTGAAGTGGCCGGAAGCACTGACTCGCGGCAGGCGAACCGAGTATCATTTCCCCCATTATCAAGCGAAAAGCGGATTAAAGAGCGGGCTCAACAGGGCGTTTCCTTGTATCCAAATTGTCTAGAAAGTATCTCATTTTTATAAGCCACAGTTTTTACGGCAACTGCCAGTGAATAGGGGAGGCGCCCTGCTGCTGAAGCAGCTCATTGACGCGGCTAAAAGGTCGTGACCCAAAAAATCCTCGATAAGCCGACAAAGGTGACGGATGAGCTGATTCAATAGTGGGAATAGCGCCAAGCTGGGATTTCAACGATTGTGCGTCGCGTCCCCACAAGATTGCCACCAGCGGAACAGGACGGCCAGCCTCATCTGTACGCGCCACCAATGCGTTGATTGCGCGTGAAGTGACTTCTTCCCACCCTCGACCACGGTGTGAAGCAGGTTGTCCCGGCTGAACTGTAAGAACACGGTTGAGTAAACACACCCCTTGGTGACACCACGGTGACAAATCACCACTGGAAGGCGCAGGCACCCCCAAATCCTGCTGTAATTCAGTGAAAATATTGATTAAAGATTTCGGCAGAGGCGTTCCTGGAGTGACAGAAAAACTTAACCCCATAGCATGACCCGGTGTGGGATACGGATCTTGACCCACAATCAAAACTTTGACCTGGTCAAATGGGAAAGTAAAAGCGCGTAAAACATCTGTACCTGCGGGAAGGTAACCGCGTCCTGCAGCTATTTCTTGACGCAGCATAATGCCAAGATCATGAATGAGAGGTTCAACAGGCGCTAAAGCCTGAGCCCAACCGGAATCAATAAGTTCTGCTAGAGGGCGCGGTGAAGAAGTCATAGCTTAAGTGTGCCGGAAAAATGTGTCACATCGTGGAAAGAAACGGGGAAAATAGGGTGAAAAACCCGAATGAAATTCGGCTCGCCCGTCTGAAACCATGCTGAAAAGCGTGAGAACAGTTAGTCTGTCCACGTGAGTTCACAATACCCTAAAGACGAATTTGACTATGCGGGCGAGGACATGCCGGTTGGAATCCATCGTCCACGGCCTTCAAAGTGGCGCTCAGTGTGGCCTTTCCTTGCCATCCTCGTTCTTGCCCCACTTTTAGGCTGGGGTGTGAGTACACTTCTGACCTCTCGCGGAGTCATTGCTCAAAATAATGGGACTACGGCTACTGTTGAACAGCCTGTGCAAACACAATCCGCCCAGTCAACGCAAACAAGCCAAACAGCGCAGAGCGCAAATGCAGCTCAATCTGCGCAATCGGCTCAAAGCGTAGCTTCGCGTGCTGAAACTCAGCAATCTGAACCAGCATCAGGATCACAGTCAGCGTCGGCACCTGCTCCTATTCGTAAAGATGCACGCATTTCAGTGCTGAATGGGACAGGACGTAATGGTTTAGCTGCCGCTAAAGCAGAGCAATTGCGTGGGGAAGGCTTTACCAATACCTCTGCAGGTAACGCGGATAACTGGGCTGCTACAGTCACCACGGTTTACTACAAAGATTCCGCTATGGAATCAACTGCGCGTGAAATTGCCAATGTGTTGGGGATTACTGAGGTCCACGCGGGCAATATTGGAGAGCCAGATATCGCTGTGCTTTTGCGGTAGGGCGCGCTTATTTTCTTTCTGTGAATGTGAAGCGGGTTGCGTGACTTTGGTCAGCAGCCCGCTTTCGTCTTGCACTCACAGGGTGAGAGTGCCAAACTTGCATTAGCACTCGCCTCGGCTGAGTGACAAAACATCCGGGTGTGGTGAGGTCTGGCGGTCTTTGTGAAAGGCACAAAGAAACGCGGATCGTCCGTCGCGGGCATCACCCCTAAATCCGCATCGCGGAAGGAAAATAAGATGGCAAAGATCATTCATTTTGATGAGGAAGCTCGTCGCGGCATGGAACGCGGTCTGAACCTCTTGGCCGATACTGTCAAGGTCACTCTTGGACCTAAAGGCCGTAACGTGGTTCTGGACAAGAAGTGGGGCGCTCCCGTTATTACAAAAGACGGTGTGTCCGTTGCAAAAGAAATCGACCTTGAAGATCCATTTGAGCGCATTGGTGCTGAACTGGTAAAGGAAGTAGCAAAAAAGACTGACGACGTTGCTGGCGACGGTACAACAACAGCAACAGTCCTTGCTCAAGCACTTGTACACGAAGGTCTGCGTAACGTAGCTGCCGGTTCCAACCCTATCGCCCTCAAGCGCGGTATCGATCAGGCTGTGGAAGCAATCGTTGCTCAGCTTCACAAGGACTCAAAGTCTGTTGAAACAAAAGAACAGATTGCAGCTACAGCATCTATTTCAGCAAACGATCCAGCAATCGGTCAGCTCATTGCTGATGCTTTTGAGAAGGTCGGCGCTGAAGGTGTTGTCACAGTAGAAGAAACCAACTCTTTTGAAACCACCTTGGAAACCACCGAGGGTATGCGTTTCGATAAGGGCTTTATTTCCGCCTACTTCGTCACTGACCCAGAGCGTCAGGAAGCTATTCTTGAAGATCCGTACATTCTTTTGGTGGACTCCAAGGTTGCTTCCCTGAAGGAACTGCTGCCGATCCTTGAAAAGGTCATGCAAACCGGCAAGCCACTGCTCGTGATTGCTGAAAATGTTGAAGGCGAAGCACTTACCGCGCTGGTCCTGAACAAGATGCGTGGCACATTCAAGTCCGTGGCCGTTAAAGCTCCTGGCTTTGGTGATCGTCGTAAGGCCATGTTGCAGGACATGGCAATCCTTACCGGTGGTCAAGTGATTTCTGAAACCGTTGGTTTGACACTCGAAAATGTTGAACTTGACCTGCTTGGTCGCGCACGTTCTGTGGTTGTGTCCAAGGATGAAACCACAATCGTTGAAGGCGCTGGCGATCGTGAGGACATTGATGCACGTGTCCGCCAGATCCGTCAAGAAATTGAGAGCACCGACTCTGATTACGACCGTGAGAAACTGCAGGAACGCTTGGCTAAACTTGCTGGCGGTGTCGCTGTGATTAAGTCGGGTGCGGCAACTGAGGTTGAACTGAAGGAACGTAAGCACCGCATTGAAGATGCTGTTCGTAACGCTCGTGCAGCAACTGAAGAAGGCTTGGTTGCAGGCGGCGGCGTGGCTCTTATTCAGGCTGCGAATACCGCTTTGGGTAGCATTGAGCTGACCGGTGACGAAGCAACAGGTGTCAACATTGTGCGCGTCGCTATTTCAGCTCCCCTCAAGCAGATCGCTGAAAACGCTGGCCTTGAAGGTGGCGTAGTTGCTGATCGCGTGGCAGGTATGGAACCGGGCTTCGGTTTGAATGCTGCAACTGGTGAGTACGGTGATCTGATGGCTCAGGGTATTTCTGACCCTGTGAAGGTTACCCGTTCAGCTCTGCAGAATGCTGCTTCAATTGCGGGCATGTTCCTGACAACTGAAGCTGTTGTTGCTGACAAGCCTGAACCGCCGGCTGCTGGCGCTGGTGAAGGCGCTGACATGGGCGGCATGTACTAAGAAAACTCGAACCTGTAGCTGCATATGCGCGTAATTATGCGGCTACGGGAATACTGAGTGAGGGCTGTGGGACTGGCTATTAAGCCAGTCCCACAGCTTATGTATGCGTCATACGTTAGCTTCCGTGTGCGCCATACGTCAGCGGTCGGTATGCCTGCGGTATGACACGTCGCAGCCGCCAGACTTGTCCGGCTCCTACGTGCAGGCTCATAGGCGATACGCGCCGCACCCTCATATACGCCTTCAAAAGAAGTGAACGAACGCATATGTTGCTGTGAACTGTGTGCTGTTGTGCTTTCACAATGAACAGGCTTTCACAGTAGCCTTACCATGACACGCCGACTTTTCCTTAGCGCTACCTTCAACTAAAAAGCGCAGCAGAACGCGACTCGGCATCAGAGTACACATGAGCAGCACTCAGTAATTGCTGACTGATGGTGTCAAGTACTTGCTCCACATGTATTTGAGTGCCCTGCCATTGCTCTACCGCTTGTGCGCACTGTGATTGAGCGATACCTGACCAGGACGCCTGTAAATCAATGAGCTGCGCGAGCATTGCAGATACTTCAGCGCGTATACGTTCGCTGGTTGTACTCACTTGTGCGGCTGCTTGAGCAACTCGTTCGGAATCCACTGTAAAAATTGCCATATTTCCTCCACTAAGTCAGAGCCACTTTTTATGACTCACAGTAAAAGGAAGATTAGAGCGAAAAAGTAACGGAAAGCCCAGTTCTGAGCGCACATGTGGACGTAGCGCGACACTGAAAGAAAGTGCTGTGGAAAGCACGCGCAAAAGCTGCCTATCAGCTTATAAACCTACATCCAATACGGTTCGTAAGCCTATGAGCATGTAAGTGAACAGATCATTCAGCAGGAGCCGGAGGTATATCCATCGTATCAATCGCAGTTTCTAAAGAGGAAGCGGAATCTTCTTCGCTTTCATCGTGGCTGCGCCGGTTATTTTCATGAGGGTGAATCACAGGTAAAGTACCCGTGGTCGTCGGCTCATCCGATGAAGTAACACACGCGTTCTTTTTTAATGGGCGGCGCCGAATAATTAACGTACCTGTTTCGCTCAGCTCCCCTTCAAACACAGGGAGAGCAACAGCAAAATCAGCAGGATCAGTTTCATCTTCAGCAGGATTATCCGGATCTTGATTGGCAATTAAAGAATCAAGTTTCGTTTTTTCGGCTTCAAGATTAGAACGCGCAAGATCTTCCCATTCACGGCCAAGAGGTGAACGGTAAATAGAATCTAAAGACAACAAACGACAAATAGCGCGACGACGTGCTCGCCAATACGTGAGGTCATCTAAATCCGAAAACTCCTCACGTAATGAAGCGCGATACTTCTTATAAATCTGCGGCGGGGAAGCTAAAAGCGCGCAATCTGAATCAATGAGAACCTGAGCATCGGAATCTGAACGTGAAGCACGATGCGTCACCAGTGCGTGAAGAAGCTCATGAATACGTGAAACAACATCGTCACTGACACCAAGAGTCGTTAAACGCTCAGTGGTGTGGTCAATGCATGGGCGGCAAATGAGTTCAGGATCTGCGCCAATAATACGTACCTCAAGTGCGCGATTGAGGAAAGCTCCGTGATACCAGAAAGCAATACGTAAAATATCAGGATCATGAGCAACCAGCGACAACTCGTCAATATGCGCAAGAACATTGATAAGGTGCTGAGAATTATGCAGATGACGACCTGGTTCATTCCAGCGTGACACGAGATCCCTAGCCTCTGCATACAGTGTGGGTGCAGGTGCAGTGGCGCCTATTTGTGTCATGGCTTCAACGAAAGCAGTGAAAAGCCACTGAGGTGCTTGAGCACCCATGTGATTGCTCCTGTCGAGATGATAGGTACGTACCGAGCCACTTTAAGCCACAAAAGATGACATTTCATGTTAGGTGGCGCGAGTCACGTAAATTTCATGTCTGTGTCAGGTCCGCGTGAGGTCGCTGGGGGCACGCTTAGTGAAGGCACGGATGAAGCCTGTGCAGGGGTACGCGCATTGTCAGCAGAAACCCCATGCTTCACAGGTTGCCTTAAAGGAAGTGTGATTCGCACAGTCAGGCCACCGCCTTGCGTTTTTGATAGGGCCGCCGTTCCATGATGAGCATTCAGAATCCCTGAAACAATAGCTAAGCCAAGGCCTGAGCCGCCTAATGAACGTGAACGTGAGTTTTCTGTCCGATAAAAACGTTCAAAAACTTTGTCGCGTTCTTGTGAGGCAACACCTGGACCGTGATCTCGAAATTCCACTACCGCATAGTCATCGTGTAATCCCAAAGCTAATTCAACGGGTGAACCTTGTGGCGTGTAACGAATGATATTGCCGACAAGATTTGTAAATACTTGCTGGAGGCGGTCACGGTCACCTTCAACAACTAATGACATGGGCGGGTTTTTTGACTTGAATGATATGAGCGAAACAGATCGTTCAGGATCAAGAGCCTGTAAGTCAAAAGCCGCATTATCAGCCATTTTACGCAGGTCAACAGAAGTAAACTCAAGTGCGCGGCCTTCATCTAAACGTGCCAAAGTCAGCAGATCTTCAACCAGAGAAGCCATGCGTGCTGATTCTGACTGAATACGTCCCATTACTTCAGGAGTGCGTTCTTGCGAGACTCCACCCATCGCGTAAAGCTCACAGTACCCACTGATAGCAGCAAGAGGGGTACGTAACTCATGTGAAGCATCGGACACGAATCGACGTATTTTTCGTTCAGTTCTTTTACGCGCACTAAATGACTGTTCAACTTGGGACAACATGGTGTTGAGCGAAAGCGCTAAAGACCCTACTTCCGTTGTGGAAGGTTGTGAACGTATGCGTTGTGTGAGATCACCGGCTGCAATCTTCCCAGCAGTGGACTCAATTTCACGCAGAGGAAGGAAAGTGCGACGCACAAGGTAACGGCCCAAAGCGCCTCCGCATATGATGATCCCCAGCGACGTGTAGATAATATAAAGCGCGGTATTACGTAGGGTGTGTTGAACATCAGCTAAAGGCAAGGCGATTGTCATTACTCCGACGGGAGAATGGGTTCCACTGGTAACTAAAGGAACAGCAATAGCTCGCCACGGTGTTCCTTCATGTGTGGATTCAACGGTTACAGGAGAGGTCCACCCATTTGCTGTTTCCGCTCTTTCACCAGGTTGTAGGAGGGTGGGAATAATTGGGGTTCCTGAGTGCTCTAAAGTGTCAGGTGAATAATGTTCTTCATCCGTACGGCCTACGATTGAACGGCGAATGTAGAAAAGAGAAGGCAACATCGCGTCATGTGAGTCGCTAATTCGTGAGGTTTGTTCGGCCATGCTCCGTGCGGAGGTGACCAATTGCTCATCGATTTGGCTGACAAGGTGACGTTGGAGTAAGCCAATCATGATTGTTCCGGTAAGCAAAAGCCCGGATGCTAACAGAACAACTATGAGAGTAACGAGTCGAGTTGCTAGAGGTTTAGCTTCCCAAATTTGCCGGATACGTGAAGGAAACACGTCCTAGTTTTCCTCACGTAAGATATAGCCGACTCCTCGTTTCGTGTGGATGAGTTCACCGCAAGCCCCATCGACCGCGAGTTTTCGCCGCAAATATGACACGTATGATTCCACAATGGCTACATCACCATCCCAGTCGTATTCCCACACGTGGTCGAGGATCTGCATTTTTGATACCACTCGCCCTTGATTAATAACGAGGTAGCGTAGGAGCTTAAATTCTGTGGGGGAAAGATCAACGAGTTGGCCGGCACGAGTCACTTCATGAGCGTCCTCGTCAATCACGAGATCAGATACGCGCAGTTTGCCATCATCTGCGTTATCAATCATGGTGCGACGGAGAATAGCTCGAATACGGGCAACGACTTCTTCTAAGCCGAATGGTTTAGTGACATAGTCATCGCCGCCGACAGTAAGGCCTTGGATTTTGTCACGCATATCGTCGCGGGCAGTGAGGAAAAGAACGGGGATTCGGATACCTGCTTCGCGTAAACGTCGAGTGACAGTGAAGCCATCCATATCCGGCAGCATGACATCGAGAACAATCAAGTCGGGTCGTTCTTCCACAGCTAAGTGGTAGGCGCTTGCGCCGTCCTCGGCTGAAACAACATCGAAACCTGCAAAACGTAATGAGGATGCGAGGAGGTCACGAATATTCGGTTCGTCGTCAACGACGAGGAGTTTTGCTTCGCCGGAGGATTCGGTTCCATTGATTCCCATGAGATGTATTCTTCTCCATGATCCTGAAAGTTACCTGAGAAAATAGCGCATGTATTCTTCGGGTTGGCTCGATGTGAATGAAATAAGGTACGGATAAGTAAAGATCATATAAAGTGTATATGTTACGTTCCGTATAAATACGTACATCACAGGAGGCATTATGTCGGATCCCTTCGCCCCTGAAGGGGTAGTTTTTACCCCTGTTTCACGTGAACTCATCAAAGTGCGATCGATTGGCCTCCTCATTACATATATGATCCTGTTAAGCGGATCAGTTGCCACTGGATTCCTGTTTTCATATTGGATTTTTATTGCAACAGGCATTTTCTTTTTTCTGGCTACCTGGCAAATATGGCTTGTTCGCCGCCAGGTCCGCGCACTGGGCTGGGCTGAAGGCAAGGAAGAATTCATGATTCGTAAAGGAATCATGTTCCGTTCCCTCACCCTCGTACCCTACGGTCGAATCCAATACGTCGATGTGAAAGAAGGGCCAATTGCGCGGCACTACGGCATCACAACGATCACCCTTCACACGGCCTCACCTGAAACAAGCGCAACCTTAGATGGAGTCCCAGCTAAGGAAGCCTCACGACTACGTGACCTCTTAGCCGAACGAGGCAGCGCCGAATTAGCGGGGTTGTGATCGTGACAGAAAACAACAACGAAACCACACGCGATGATAAAAAATCGCGCACTACCGTGCACGCAGTGGACGCAGGCGTTCCACCCGAACAATGGCGTAAGGTTCACCCGTTTTCTTTAGTTTTTAATGCGTGGAGCGCAATTGCAGCCCTCATAGCTTTTGTTACATACAAGAACTCTGAAGTCCTGCAGGACATTATGGAAAGCTCTGCGATCCGCGAAGGCAATATTTCACGGCTCATTATTATCGTAGCAGTGACGCTGCTTGGTATTCTCTTTCTCATTATTCTTGTCTCGTGGCTGTCATGGCGAGCAACCTCATGGGCGATCACAGATACGGCAGTATGGTTCCGCAGTGGCATACTTATGCGCTCACAACGTCATGCGCGTCTTGACCGTATCCAAGCAGTTGACATTACTCATCCTTTGCTTGGTCGGATTTTTGACCTCGGCCGCCTCAATATTGAGGTTGCTGGTGGGGCTAATTCAAACCTCACATTCGGTTTCCTCCGCACACATGAATTAGAAGAAGCGCGGGCAGAAATCCTCGCACGAGCAGCAGGAGTCCTTTTACCCTCTCAAAAAAAAGCGACACCAGACCAGCACTCACAGCAAGAACAGGGAGCGCTCGCTGACAATGCTGTTGCCTTGCAGGAAACACGTAGCATTCCTGCCCGCAGCCCTCAAATGACGACCCCTGCTCTTGAAGCACCTGAACGCGAACTGTACGCCCTTTCACCAAAAACACTGATGATGTCGCTGCTATGTTCCGGTGTTTTTATTGTAGGGATCCTCATGATCCTTGCTGGCTTCATCGCGGTAGGTATTTTGATCTACGCATACGGATGGGCGGGCCTATCCAGCATATTCTCGATAATCGTGCCATTTTCCGCTGTCGCAACGTACCTGTGGTCCCGTTTTGCTGGGGAATTCAACTTCCGTGCGGCAGTATCACCGGATGGTATTCGTGTGCGGAGTGGGCTCACAGAAACACGAGCGCAAACCATTCCTCCACGACGAGTACACACGGTGCGTATCTCGCAACCGCTGCTGTGGCGCTTCCTTGGCTTATACCGAGTCAATTCCAGTCAAGCAGGTTACGGTGGTGGCGACTCGCAAAACCACACGGGTGATCCAACAGTGTTGCTGCCCGCAGGTAACCGTCAAGACGCAGAACTGGCTTTATGGCTGATTATTCGTGACCTCGGCGTGAATGACCCGCAGGCATTCCTTGAAGAAGCATTCAACGGGCAACGCGAAGGACGCTATTTCACTGCCATTCCTGAACGTGTGAAACGTCTGGATCCTTTCTCATATAAGCGCCGCGCTTTCGCCTTAACAGACAGCATGTTTGTTATCCGTGACGGATGGCTGAACCGTGAGATAACATTCCTGCCGATTGAAAGGCTTCAATCCATCACAGTTGAACACGGGCCATGGTTGCGCTCTTTAGGGATTGTGAATATGCACGTACATACAGTACAAGGCATCGCTCAGGCTCACGCTTACCATGTTGATCGTGAAATTGCGGCCACCATTATCCCCGAATTAACTGAACGCGCTCGAAAACGCCGTGCAAGTGAACCGCCAGAAAAATGGATGCTTCGAGTTGCAGTATCACCTTTCCGCACTGAGTCGAAAAATACGCAAGACCCTACGTGTGCTACGCCCGCTGGCGGCCCTGATGTGACAGGGCAGGCTACGCAAAGCCAACAGGACGAGCAGGGTGGTGCTCCTGCCGTATCCGCGCCCTCAGGTTCTTGAGAAACCAGAGAATAAGCTCATGACGCGCATAGAAAACCCCAATCGTTTAGGGGTTGGTGTTATTGGCATGGGACATGTTGGTCCGGTCATTGCTTCAGCTTTACGGGCAGCAGGCCACAGTATCATTGGTGTTTCAGCATCATCTGAGGCTTCACGTGAACGAGCGCAGGACATGCTGCCGAATATTCCGATTCTGGCAATCCCTGACATCGTTGAACGCAGCGAAGTGGTGATACTTGCTGTCCCTGATGACGCTATTGCTCCCCTTGTTCACGGCCTTGCAGAGCTTCAAGCGTGGCATCCGGGACAGATGGTTGTCCACCTATCAGGCGCACATGGCATATCAGTTTTAGAACCAGCAGCACGTTGCGGTGCGATCACATTAGCTATTCACCCAGCTATGACTTTTACAGGTACCTCTATAGACGTATCCCGTTTGGTGGGAACACCATTTGCAGTCACAGCTTCGATGCTTGCCAGACCTATCGGCCATGCGCTTGTTTTAGAAATGGGCGGTGAACCTGTTGATGTGGCTGAAAAAGACCGTGCCTTGTACCATGCGGCACTCACACATGGGGCAAATTTTTTAACAACGATCGCCCTGCAATCAGTTGAACTTTTACGCTTGGCTGGAATTGAAAACTCAGGTTCGTATGTGCAGCCCTTATTTTCAGCTGCTCTGGATCGTGCCCTACGTGAAGGCTTGAGCGCGGTTTCTGGTCCCATTCCGCGTGCTGATTCAGGGACTATTACCACTCATACACGTGTTTTAGGGCAGGCTGTGCGCGCTCACTGTGACGATCAGGAAAATCCTGTTATTTCCAGTGCCCGCGACACCTACACTTCAATGACCCGTCACACCGTTCAGATGCTTCATGATGCGGGGCGACTCTCAGATACTGCTGCCGATGAAATTCTTGCGGCCTTACATGAAGATGATCTGCTTGAGGGGCCTCCTGAGCTTATGTGACCTGCCTCAGGTGATGTTCGTATGCGCTTGATATGCTCTGGCCTGTGACACCGTGGATTTTGCTTAGTGGAGTAGCCGGCCTCGCCATGTAACCGCGTCAGCGCCTGAGTGTTTCATAAACGCAAACGGCTTTGCTGCCCTTGAATGAAACTGAAACCGTGATATATAGCGCACTGTCACCCCTGTGCTGCCCGTGGGGGTAGACAATATTCCTATGACACGAAAGCCGCTCCTGACGCATACACGTGACGAGTTCATAACAGCCCGCGCCGCCTTGAGCGGACGCACGGCCTTAGTGATGACGATGGGTGCTTTACATGAGGGGCACCTTCAGCTTGTACGTGAAGCACATAAGGTTGCTGACCATGTGATAGTGACGATTTTTGTGAACCCTACACAATTTGCTCCGGGCGAGGATTACGAAGCGTATCCGCGTACTTTGGCAGCTGATATGCAGGCTCTCGCAGGTGTAGGCGCTGACCTTGTATGGGCGCCGCGTGTGGAGGACATGTACATAACCGCGCCGCATATCACGATAGATCCAGGACCGGTCGCCCATTCTTTAGAGGGCTCTACACGTCCCACTCATTTTGCGGGAGTCGCCTTAGTTGTCACGAAGGCTTTGAATATTATTCGACCAAGCGTTGCTTTATTTGGTGAAAAAGACGCGCAACAGTTAGCTGTGATTCGTTCAGTTGTGGCTGATTTAGATATTCCGGTTGAAATTATTGGTGTGCCGATTGTGCGCGATACAGACGCAGTAGCATTATCCAGTCGGAATCAATATTTGACGCAGGAACAGCGCGTCCACGCGCAGGCTTTGTCGCGTAGCCTACGTGTAGGACAACAAAAGGCACGCAGTGGGGCTGGGGTGCATGAAATTGTTCAAGCTGCTCATCAGGTTTTATTAGCTGAAGAAAGCGTTGACGTTGACTATGTAGCACTGGTGGAAGAAACAACTTTCCGCGTGCTCTGCCGCGTCCAAGGAAATGAATCAGCAGATGAAAATATGACGGTAGTGAAAGATTTGCATGAGGGCGTATGCTTCGATCAGTTAGAAGGCCATAGGACTCATAGCGCTGATGGGCTATATCGACTGCTGGTTGCGGCTCGTGTGGGCAGCACACGTTTAATTGATAATTGTCTGCTTGGCTGATGTACGTCATGTGAACAGGATGAAAATGAGTGAAGTAATGCGCCCCATGATTCAGGGGAAAATTCATCGTGCAACAGTAACGGCTGCTGACCTGCACTATGTAGGCTCTGTTACGGTTGACGCAGATTTACTTGATGCCGCTGATATTGTCGCAGGCCAGCAGGTTGATATTGCTGATATTACTAACGGGAATCGTTTAACGACCTACACAATAGCCGGTCCTCGGGGGTCGGGTATCATCCAACTGAACGGGGCAGCAGCTCACTTGGTGGATGTGGGAGATCTGGTCATTATCATGGCGTACTGCCATGTTCCGCAGTCGCAGGTCGGCACTTGGAAGCCCAGCGTAGTTTTCGTGGATGCAAATAATCGGATAATTGAGGTAGGAAATCACCCGGGGTATGTTCCTGAAGAAAATCCTCGCGCCCAAGAATTAGGTATTCAATCATCAGGGGGCAAGAGCTAGATTCTGCGCTGTTTTATGCATATGCGTGTCGTGCTAATCGAATAGCTATCGGTATCACAGGTTGTATATGACTAGGGCAGAGGTCGTTGTCATTGGTAGGCTTGCTCTGTGACTGAAGCGACGCATACATCTGATTCCCATAGTGAAAACGAAAATTCGGTGACGGCTGGGCTGGCTGTTACCCCCGATAGTGAGGAAACACCGGAACAAGTCCGTGTTCGTGCTGATAAACGCGCACGCCTGTTGGCTGATGGGCAAGAAGCCTATCCGGTTGTCCTACCGATTACATCATCTATTGCTGAGATACGTGAAAAATACGCGCACCTTGTTGCAAATGACGAAACGCAGGACTATGTGGGTATCGCTGGCCGCGTTGTGTTGGCACGTAACAGTGGAAAATTGTGTTTCGCAACCCTCATGGATGGGGCAGGGACACGTATCCAAGTCATGCTGTCAGCAGCGGAAGTGGGCGTAGAATCCTTAGCTCAATACAAAGCAGATGTTGATTTGGGCGATCATTTATTTGTTCACGGTCGCGTTATTTCGTCCCGCAGAGGTGAATTATCTGTTCTGGCTTGCACGGGGACTGCTCCCGAGGGCTTATTTACGCCAGGTATTGAGCCTGGCTCGCCGGTTCCGGCATGGCAACTTGCTGCGAAATCTTTACGTCCTTTACCAAAGACTTATATCGCACAGGATGGAACCGAGGTTTCTCTTTCGGAGGATATGCGGGTACGTCGGCGTTACCTCGATATGATTATTCGTCCGGCGGCACGTGACATGGTACGTATGCGCGCTCGCGTGGTGAAGTCTTTGCGTGATTATTTTGACGAGGCAGGCTTCGTTGAAATTGAAACACCTATGCTGCAGAACTTGCATGGTGGCGCGGCTGCGCGGCCTTTTAGTACGCATATGAATGCGTATGATACGGAATTATTCTTACGTATTGCTCCGGAATTATTCTTAAAACGCGCTGTTGTGGGCGGTGTGGATAAGGTCTTTGAGATTAACCGGAATTTCCGTAATGAGGGTGCCGATTCCTCACACTCACCTGAATTCACAATGCTTGAAGCATATGAAGCATATGGTTCCTATGACACGATGGCTCGTCGCACCCGTGAATTTATTCAGAAAGCAGCTCGTGACGCTTTGGGAACAGAGGTTGTTACCTTACCGGATGGGTCCACATATGATTTGTCTGGTTCATGGAAAGAAATCAGCCTATATGAAGCGACTTCGCAGGCTTTAGGTCAGCAGATTAGCCCGCAAACTTCACGTGAGGATCTGGTGCGGATCGCTGAGGGCTTAGGGGAAGATATTCCCGATCACTGGGTGAATGGCAAGATCGCTGAGGTTATTTTTGAGGCCACAGTGGGGGATTCTTTGTGGGAGCCGACATTTGTGCGTGATTTCCCTGAGGATTCAAGTCCGCTTACTCGTGGTCACCGTTCAAAGCCCGGTGTGGTGGAAAAATGGGACTTGTATGTTCGTGGCTTTGAGTTAGCGACGGCGTATTCTGAACTTGTCGATCCTGTGATTCAGCGTGAGCGTTTTGAATCTCAGGCGTTGGCTGCGGCTAATGGTGATCCTGAAGCCATGGTTTTGGATGAGGATTTCTTGATGGCAATGGAATACGGTATGCCGCCGGCAGGTGGTATGGGTATGGGCTTGGATCGTTTGCTGATGGCCCTGACAGGTCAAGGGATCCGTGAAACTATTACTTTCCCGTTAGTGAAGCGCCTGTAAATACCAGGTCGCAGGTTTCAAACGTTTACGGGGTGCCTTTTGCGGGAATGTGAAAGGCACCCTGAGTTTGTGGCCCGGTCTACCTGTCCTTGTGCCCGTGTTGTGTGGGTTTTTGCTAGCTTGCGCCTCCACCTGTCACTGTGCCTGTTTTTCTCCTTTCTTGCGCTACTTTTGGCCTATAGCTCAGTTTTTGTGTGCAGATAGTAACTTTTGTGTGACTGAATGTATTTCTTTTGTGGAGTAAAAAGGCGTTGAATACTATGTTTCGCTAAGCTTGGCCCTGCAAATCAATGAAAGGTAAGTACATGAGTAATCCGAATGATCTGGAAAATACCCCAGTCCACTCTGATGGTGAGCAGTCGCAGTCTGGATCTTTTGTTCCGGTAGCTGAAGAAAATGGCGCGTATCCTGCTGACACTACTTCACAGATGCCACCGGCTTCAGACCATTACGGGCAACAATTCATGTATCAGCAGCCTGCAGTGCAAAAAACAAGTGTTCTGGCAATTGTTGCGCTGATTTTGGCTTTCTTTGTTCCGCCAGTGGGTTTAATTATCGGCATTATTGCTTTAGTGAAGTTAAAGTCAAGCGGTGAAAAAGGCCGCGGTCTTGCAATTTCAAGCATTGTTGTCAGCGTTATCTCCATGATTTTGTCAATTGTGATGATCGTGATGATGCTGAAAGTGTTTTCGCAGTTACAGCAGGGGATTGAAGCAAATCCTCATGTTTTTATGAATGAGCAGAGTGCTTTACGTTCTGATGATGATACGGAAAAACTTTTGGGTGATGCTGCTCGGGTATGGCAGGAAGATCCTGAGGAATCCGCACATATGAATGTGAATGAATGGCTTGAAACTGCTGAAGGTCACCTTTTTGTTGATGGTGTAAAGCAAGGGGCAGGCGAGAATGCTGATAAGGTCACCATTTCGGCTGTGGGTGATTCGACCTTGCGTATTGACTTTATTAACCCGGATTTGGTGGCAGATGAAATGCCAGAAAGTGCGCGCGCTGAACTGAAAGAGAATCTGAATCACTTGGCTGACAGTATTGACCTGACTGAGATTCCTCGAATAAAGGATGCGAAAATTCAGGTTCGTATGCTTGATGATTCGGGAAATGTTATTGCTTCCTCTGGTGAGTAATGTGATCTGTTCCGGGTCTTGTCCCTGCTCCTAATCTTGGTTGGGGTTGGTGCTATGCCGATGGTAGTCATACGTTATGTGTGGCTGCCATCTTTCTTTTGTTGCCCTACTTTAATGTCCCGGTATACCGGTGTATGGGGCTGTGTTTTACGGGTTCATGTCAGTGAGAGGTGATACTGGCTTTTCCTCATGGTGAGCTGGAAGCGGGTACGGTATGTCGTGACCGTTTTCGCAGGTGATACGTGCGATGAGCTTGCCTCCACATTCGTTGTGTATAAGCGTGGGAGCCTCTGTGCTGTTGTGAGGTAGGTAGGTTGTGCCCCAGTCGCCTAAGGCAATCAATATGGGAGCAAGTGCAAGGCCCCGCTCAGTGAGTTGGTAGGCTGCTCGGGTGCGTTTCCCCTGTTCTTTGTATGAGTAGCGTGTAATAATTTCTGTTTCTTCGAGTGCGTGTAGTCGGCTGCTGAGTAGGTTTTTAGGGCATCTGAGGTTTTCGTAGATTTCGTTAAAACGATGTTTTCCACGGAATATGTCGCGCAAAATCAGCAGGGTCCATTTTTCTCCGACGATCTGTAATGTTCGGGCTATGGGGCATGGGTCTGTCGTGTCATAAGCGGTGCTGTCATCTTTTGACATAGTAACCTCAACAAGTTAAGTTTATTTTCTCAACTCAGCTTATTCTTCAAAAGAAAGTTACGCAAATGAAAGCCTTAACCCTTCGCAAATACAATCAGCCACTCGTCTGGAATGAGATGCCAATACCGACCCCGCGCGCGGGCGAAATCGTAATACAAGTCCACGCTGCAGGGCTGAACCCCCTCGACAATATGATCGCTCGCGGACAATTTGCACTCCTTTTCCCATACCGCCTGCCGCAGGTTATGGGCAATGAGCTTGCAGGAGTAGTGACAGCTATAGGAACAGGAGTGAAGAAATTTAAGGTAGGGGACGAAGTATTTACCCGACCAGATATTCACCATTTAGGTGCCTTTGCCACATACGTAGCAGTTTCAGCTGAGGATGTCGCCCACAAGCCGCGAAACCTCACAATGGTTGAGGCTGCGGCCCTTCCCTTAGTCACCTTAACCGCAATTCAGGCTTTTACTGAGAAAACCCACGTGAAACCCGGAATGAAAGTCTTTATTCAAGGTGGTGCGGGCGGTTTAGGTTCAGTCGCAATTCAAGTGGCAAAACATCTGGGCGCTACCGTTGCGACCACTGTTTCCACTCACGATGTTGAAATAGCTCGCACATTAGGTGCCGATATTGTGGTTGACTACCGCACACAAAAATATGAAGACTACGTGCAAAACTTTGACGTTGTCCTCGACACACTGGGAGGAAACGAAACCTTCCGCTCAATGAAAGTACTCAAAGCAGGTGGAACTTTGGTCAGTGTGATCGGGTCGCCAGATACTGATTTTGCTGACCAGCTAGGTAAACCCATTGTAAAACCATTGATGTGGTGGGCTGGACGTAAAGAACGAAAGGCCGCGCGCCAACAGGGGGTAACATACAAATTCCTTTTTATGCGCGCCAGCGGCCAACAACTCGCAGACATCACACCCGCTATTGAAAGCGGAGCCATTCGCCCCCTTATAGCCCAGAGTTTCCCGGCCGAAAAACTTGCTGAAGAACTACCTCAACTTGGCAAGAAGAAAACTGGCCCAGGGAAAACAGTCGCTACTTTCGTGTAACTGTGGACTGACCCCTGTTTGTTAGACAGCGAGTTCGTATTGTTGTCGGTATTTTAGTGGGCTGGTGTGTAGTCTGCTGACGATTCGTTGGGTGTTCCACCAGTGGATGTATTCGGTGATGATTCGTCGCAGACTTGCTTGTCCGGTGCGTGCGCCTTTGGAGAGTCCAAGCTCGATTTTTAGTCGGGCGAAGAAGGCTTCTGCTGGCGAGTTATCCAGACAGTTTCCTTTCCGAGACATTGACTGTCGTACACCTAAGGTTTGCAGGAGCTTGCGGTAGTCCTCAGAAAAGTATTGGCGCCCTTGATCGGTATGAATGATCGTTTTACGCAGATTCCTTGTTTTGCTGTAGTCACGAACCATCCCTGTGACAAGAGCAGAGTCTGGGGAGGTACTCAAACGCCATGCCACTACTTCATTGTTGAACAGATCAGTCAATGGTGAAAGGTAGTACCAGGTTCCACCCCACTTAATCTGTGTAATGTCTGTGACGAGACATCGCCCAGGCTTTGAGGCACTAAAGCGGCGTTGTAAGCGGTTGGGAATACACGCAAGTGTTCCTGCGAAAGACCTATAGTGTTTGCGTTTGGGCTGGGCTCCTTGTAACCCGACACGGCGCATCAGGCGTGCAACCTTCTTATGGTTCATGCAACGCCCTTGATGAGTCCCAAAACCAATGCGTATCAGGTCGGTGAGGCGCCGATACCCATAACGCCCATGAGCATAGGCATATGCTTCTTGGACTAGCTCTAGATCAGCATCTATCCGACAGGCATTCTTCAACGCCCAGTAGTACGTTGAACGGGCCAGTCCAACAATCCGACAAAGTCTTGATACTGGATGGTGTGCTTTGAGGGTTGTGACCAAGCGGATCAAGAACGCTTGCCACGTGTCAGTCTCCTCCCTCAAAGCGCAAGATTTTTCCAAGATCTCCACATGCAACGCGTCAAGTTGTTGACGCTTGGCATCACAAGTTGCTTGCTGCTTGGCGGACTCGATGTGTTGACGAATTTCAGCTAACCACTTACCCCACTGGCTAATCCCCATTCCAGCCTTTTGAGCCCGAACAACCCGCCCACCTGCCGCTCGCGCTCTTTGTTCATAATCAGTCATGTGTTGACGCTCCAACCACCGCCCAAACAACGCTGGATACGAAGCTGAAGGCAACTTAAACTCGCGAGCTAAGTCCGACGCACTCTCACCATCAAGCCAACGTGATCCAACTTCTGTTTTCAATTCTATGGGCCACGTACGAAACGACGGGACTTTTCGCGCGTGTTCGATACCATGCACATCAGCTTCTCGACAATAACGACGCGCAGTTTCATACGCTACCCCAGCCAAACGCGCGCAATCACTAATAGAAACCCCTTTGGCATACAAACGCAGCACCTTCAAGCGCCGCTCCTTAGTCCTCTGACTCATAACAGTCCCTTCACATCAGAACTGTCCAACCACAGGGGTTCACTCCACTGTTGCGCTTTCCTTATGATGCGTGCTGAAACTGATATGGAATAGCGCAATTGACAAAGCGCCTTGACCCGGCAATAAGTGAAGGACCCTAGGTTTGGCCGCGCTCTAGGGTAGGTGTCTATGCGCGGTCAGGATTTTAGTGTGCTAAATGAGGTCGTGCTGGGCGAGGGGAGCCGTCCCAACGCGCGCTCAGACTTTTGCTTTACAAAACAGGCGAGGACTGATGGAATTCCACCAGCCCTCGCCTGAATGATCTTCACAGGCGACGCGTGGAAGTATGCCCTCTGCGACGCTCAGGAAGTAAACAGCATGAAAGCGTCGTCACATGCCTACTGTTCGCGGCGACGTAGCGCCAACACACCTCCGATTCCCATGACGAGCACACTTGCCAAAGCCAAAGGCAACACCTGAGCACCTGTTGTCGCAAGCTGACGCCCCTTACCCACATAAGTTTGCGGATTCATAGGCTGCTCAAGCCCGCTTTGTTGAGGCAACGGAGTACCTTGCTCGTCGGAAGGATCCTGCCCAGCGGGAGGCTGCTGAGGGCTTCCCTCCGGCACGGAAACGTCACCGCTAGGCGTATGCGGATGAGCAAGAATCTGCTCAATCGCTGCTTTACCTGCATTCAGCTCAGCCGTGACATCCTCAATACTGTGTGCGGCAGAAATCTTCGCAGCTGCGACACGTGCGGCTTCCTCAACTGCTGCAATAGCAGCAGCCTTTTCGCTTTCCGTTAAATCGCTATTCATCCCGAGCTGTGTTTTTGCTCCCTCAGCCACATTCGCCAGCTCAGTCAGAGCCTGAGCTTTCGCATTCACCAAGGGATCCGGATTTTCAGGATCCGACACAAGCGCCCAGATAGAGAAGTGCTCCGTGTCGAAACTGATTCGACCATCAGCCACCGTCGCCTCCACTGGATACGCCTTTTTATCCTGACCAATGCTGAAAATACGCGGATTAGTCAAGCCCTGAACGGGAAGAGTGACAGTACGTGTTCCTTCCGCTGATACACGCTGACCATCCTTTGTTAAGTACAGGTCATACAGGGCCACGATGACATCCCCATGACGATCCCGTAAAGCCTGCACAATCTCAGAATCCTCATGAGGAACAGCATGGAAAACGTAACCTGTCATATCTGACTGGAACGTAACATCCGCTACCTTCCCATCAATAAGCGTGTACAAGTACCCTGCACGCGCCTTCGCTGCACGCAATTCCTCTACACGAGCTGCCGCGTTTTCTTGATCCTTCAGCAATTTAGCGTGCGCGTTCTCCAATGCTGCAAGAGCGCGTACAGCTTCATCACGATCATTGAGGGCCTTAAGACGATGATCGTGGTCCATCTCGTCGGCAGCGATCTGCGCTTCAAGATCTTCTACGAGCGCACGTGCCTCAGCAATATCATTTTCAGCTTTCGTGACTTCGCTTTCGATCTTGAGGTGCTGCGCAATCGCTTCGTCAAGGTTTTGCGCAACTGGGAGATCACCGATTGTGAAAGAACGGCGGACCATAACCTCATTGCCCGCCTTATCTAGGGCGCGCAACATCAGGGCATGATGTCCAATTTCGTTCAGAGGCTGCTCAGCGCGGAAAAGGGCCGCATCATCATCAGCGCGTGACAACGGTAAGGGCTTACCGTCCAGATACGCTTCAACAAGCCCTACTTCACGATTATCAGTGACACGGAAAGCGGGGATGTGCCCTGCCGGGTACGCCTGATTTTCGTCAAGATTCTCAACGGCAACCTGAGGATCTTCCTTGTCGTAGGCAACGATGTAGTTTTCGCCGTGCTCCTCGTTAGAGTTACCGGAAATATCCGCAACCTTGACGTTGAGGTAGCTTCCTTCAGATAAAGTTACCGTGTGATCGACAGAACTTTCGTTCTTTCCTATCTCACCGTCAAGTGAACGTGACAGTACGGCATTCCCATTAACGTAGAAACTCCAACCGGTACCGGCATCACTGACTTTGCCTCGCAAACGGATTTTCCCTGCTTTATTTGCGTAGATCGTTCCAACAATGTCACGAGAATCATCTGCCCCTTCATTTGTGGTGTCAAGTGAATCAAAGACATCCGTTGTTGGTTCTTTCATGTCAACATAGGCAGAATATCCGCGGTTGAAAACAAGTGTGCCTTCACTGTTGTAAATTTTGACGTTAAAACCTGAGTAGCCTTCACTGATTGGCGCGATAGGGAAATTACTTCCACGCTGAGCCAATGGTTCAAGTTTTCCGTCGTTGAGTGAAATCTTCCAGCCGGTTCCAGGCGCGACCACCTCGAACTGGATAGCGTGCTTTCCTGGGCCAAAGTAATTCGGCAGGAAAGCCCGAGACTGGCTTGCATGTGCAGCTGATTCAGAGTTGAAAACCTGATAATCGAAAAGTTGCACAGACAAAGGAACAGAGGGGGCAGAAGGCGCAGACGGAACAGATGGTTGTGAGGAAGTATCTTCCTCAGCAGTGTCGTCGCGTTCCTCAAACTCGTAGTAACGCACTGTTTGACGTTCTGCCTCGTCACTCACCACAAAGTAGATGCCATCAGGATAGTCTTTGGCGCGAACACTGACATGGAAAGCCCCATCAACCAGTGAAGCTATCGGGCAATCGCTGACTTTCCTTGGGTATTCGTCCGATGTGCAGTAACGCACAGTGATATCTGAAGCCGCTGACACGTTATCGTGAACATTTGTGCCCGAGATTTGTGCAGTTCCGTCATTTTCAACCTTGACATATTCCTCATCTTCATCAGCCCATGTGACATCCCAATCAACCGTGGGCGCAGTAAAGTCACGGACAAATTCATGAGTAAATTCTTGTGAACGGCCATCAGTGAATGAAACTTTCACAACGAGCGTGTTATCACCTTCGATCAGGTCATTTGACAGATCTGCAAGGAAAGTACGGTCTTGCGGGTCAATTGCGGCATTTACGTCCTGCCCATTGATCTGGAAGGTGAGTGCTTGAACCTGCTCAGAGACAGTGCCACGAAGTTCGGTGACATTCTTCTTTGTTAGCTCAGATATGCCAGAAATGGACACGTCAGGGTTATGGAGTGACTGCACCAGAGGCTTACCGTTGATGTCCTCATTGTCATTGCCTGCAATGTCGATGACATGTACGCGCAACTCATTATTTGTTAATGGGTTGAATGTGATGTCGTCGATGACAAATTCTTCGGCTGTGCCATCTGCTTCGACCCGCTCACTCACTTTAGAAACCTTCAGAGGCTCACCATCTAGGGTTGCCTTGACGGACTTGAGCGAGAAATTATCCTTTGATGAAATCACGACACGGTGTTTACCATCAGGGGTTTCTTCAAGTTTTGCCGTTGCAGTGGGCTTCTGGTTATCGAACTTGACTGGTAAGTAGATGATTTGCCAGGGGCCTTCCGCTTTATTACGGAATTTCATACGGTAGTAGTACTGACCGTCGGCAACGAAATCATATTCGCCGGTTTGTGGGTTAAAGGCTTTCCCATCCCACTTGTACTGTTCGAGCGGGTATCCGGCTTCTTCTTTCGCCCAGTCAAAGTAGGAGTATTCGCCGTACAGGAGGCGTTTCATGTACTTCGCATTTGTTAAGCCCTTAATGGGTTCAACGTTATCGTCGCGTTTGTTGACGATATCAATGCGGTAATCGAGGATGTCGCGTAGCACTGCTAAACGAGGTGCGACTTCGAGAATACCTTCACGGTCACGCTGGTGAGTGAAAGCAATCTTGTCAGGGTTAACGCCTTCCTCAAAGTCTGTGCGACCTAATTCTTTGAATTGAGGGGTTGAAAGATTACGGTTACCCAGAAGCGTGGTGAGCTTGAGTTTTGAGTCTTTTTCCCACATAGGAGCATCAACGAGTGCTTCTTTCCCCCAGTCTCCGGCGAAGCCAAAGAAAGGCAAGGATAGGGATGCATTCGTGTCGTTAGTTGATGTGAGGTAAATGTAGCCTTCAACAAACTGTTCGTGGGCCTCACCTTTATCTAAAGTGACCTCGAAAGTTTCAGTTTGTCCGGGAGCAACTGTGAGTCGTGTTGTTGATGCTGTCGCAGATGCACCGGGGACGGCAGTTGAGTGAATCTCGTTGACGACGGGTTTGGTGTCTGTCCCGTCCTCTTTTTCAACTCGTTTCGTTGTTGAGGTCAGTACGCGAGAAGTGGTCACGTCGTAGGATGCGGGCTGAGTACCGAAGTTACGGACGGTCAGTGTGAATGTCCGCTGTTGTTCGTTGATTTCTTTGAGGGCGGCGGCTCCCTTGTCGTTATGTGTGAGCAGTACACGGTTTGCTAGTGCGTGCTCGACTTGAACCAGACCGGCCCCTTGCTGGCGTGGTGAATATTCTGGGTTGCTTCCATCGGCGTGGATGTCGCGCAGGGGCAGTGCCGTGTTCATGAGGAGAATACGTGCAAGATCAACGCGATTAATGTCTTGAGGAAGTGCTGTGCCGGCAAGTTTTTGGAGCAGCAATGTTGATGCGCCTGCGATGTATGGTGCAGCCATTGATGTTCCAGTCATGACGGAGTAATCGTCATTATTTGCTAGGGAGTAGATTTCTTCGCCCGGGGCAATGAGGTCGGGTTTGAGTTCAAGATCGACAGTAGGCCCCCAGCTTGAGAAACCGGCGGGGCCGATTTCTTGAGCTGGACGAATATCCAGATCAATGTGTTTATTGGTGTTTTTCTTGATGGTCATACGTGGGTTTTGCGCAATGCGTGTCAGAAGTTCGTCGCCTTCGTCGTGGGCTAATGCTACTGACCAGCCGTGCGTGAGTTTGTCGTATGGTTCAAGTTCGGTGGGGATTTTCACGTGGTAGGTGTCGCGTGATGACTGTGAAATATTGTTGATGAACACCATGCCGGCTGGTTTCTTTTCTGAAACGCGCGTGATCTTTTTGACGATGTTTTCACCGCCACGTTTGACCACGGCAACTTTGCCGGTGAGGTCTTTGTCTTGCAGGTCTGCCTCAAAACCAAATCCCACGTTAACGAATTCGTATTCGGTGGCTTCGGTGGGCAGGTCGCGTTTGTCACCGAAGCGCAGGTAACGGTATTCCTTGCCGCCAATGGAAAGCGATTTATTGCGGAGGGTGGGTGTTTGGGCTGCGCCTACGCCGATTGCGTTATCTGTTGCGGCAACTGACACTGTTGTTGCGGTGTCTGTTTGTCCGAAAGCGTTATCGGCGATGTTGTCGAATGTTGTTGAAGATGAGGACGCGGCACCGTTGCCCATAGCTGCTACGACAATGACGCCGTGAGCTTTAGCGTTTTCAACAGCCGTGTGGTAGGTGTCGCCGGGGCGTCCGGTTCCATTGGAGCCGATGCTGAGGCTGATAACGTCGGCCCCATGTTTGATGGCATCTTCCATAGCCATGTATGCAGCGTCTTCACGTACCGCACGGGAGGTCCCACTAAAAACTTTGTAGGCAAGTAGCTGTGCGTTTGGAGCTACACCGTCGATTCCTTCGCCTTTAGCTATTGCTTCATCTGTCGCATTGGCCGCTAAAATGCCCGCGATGTGCATACCGTGTTGTTCGCCGGGAACATCGTCTTTGAGGACATGATTATTGTCAATGTAGTTGTAGCCGTGGGGTACTTTAAGTGTGAATTGGTCATCGCTGGGTTGTGTGGCGGTGATTTCGGTGATTTTCGGTGTGAAGCCTTCATCGAGTCGTAGGTCGTGGTGTCGTATATCCACGCCGGAGTCGATTGTTGCGATCACCATTCCGCGTCCGTCAGCGCTGAAGTTATTGCTGGCAGGTAAAGCTGCGCGTAGTTGTGAGGCGGATACGCTTTGGGCTCGTGAAATCGGAGCGTCTTCAACTGCTGTGATCTGGGGGATCTGTGTGAGTGCTTCGATTTTGTCTGTGGGAATGTCTAGGGACAGGCCAGTGAATACGAGGTCGTATTCGTAGATGATACGAGCGCCATCGAGAGCTTCGATTGCGGTTTTTACGCTTTCGCGGTCTTCTGGTGCAAAACGTGCGATTACGCGGCTTGTACCTGGTTCTTGTTGGATAGAAGCGGGAACGGCTTGCGCGTCTGCTGTATGTGGGGCGTGCTGGGTGGCGCTGACCAGCCCATTGAGTCCGCTCAGAGCTGGTAATGCGAGTCCAACAGTGAGGAGTGATGAAATGATGATTGTGTTCGCGCGAGGGCGAGAGTATCGTGAACCCGAGTTACCGCGCCTGTGCTGTTGGTCGGGTAGGGGTGGGGGAAGCGGCTTTTCTGGGCCGCGTGCATGTGTTTGATGCATTAGGGATTTCTCCGTAGTATCGTTGACATACGTCATGTTAATAGCATGAGCAGTTTTATCTTAGCTTTGCCTAACCTTATAAATCAATGGCCTTTGCCTTCTTCTATAAGGCCCATGAGTGCGTATGGCGCATAAGATGTGGATTTATTTCAATTCGCTATTCCAATGGGGGACCTAATGCCCCTTTTCTTTGCGTGTCACCGGAATGGGGGAACTCTTAAGTGGAAGGTGTGAATCGCTGAAATACGTTCCGGCCTCGTTACTTCATGTCAGTATGCAGATACTTGTATATAAAAATTAAAATATTTGCTAGCGTGTAAAAGTCCTCAGTCCCCCAGTCTGCGCATCGCGCAGTGAGGAGAAACATTGAAATCGCTAAAAATATTCACGTTGGCAGCAACAATTACTTTATGCGCTGCGCCAATTGCTGCTTATCCTACTCTGGCAGCATCCAATGAGTCAGATGCTCCTGCTGAAACGGTTGCTGCACCTTTGCCCGCAGAGAGCATAGAAGCAGATCCTCCTGAATCAACCGTTAAGGTGACTGCTCTGTTTAATGTGCACCTCAAAGAGTCCAGTGATGCGCGGCAAGAGTATCCTACCGAGGAACAAACGGCTTCAATGGGCCTTGTGCTGAAAAATAAAGCCGGTAAGGTTTATCGCCCAACAGAAATTATGGAGGGTTTTAGGCCAAAGTTTAGTGAAATACCGGCTGGCAGCTACACGGTAGAATTTGCGCCTATCGCGGGTTATCACGTGGGGCAAGGTGCTACGGGTTCAGGATACCCTTATCGTCAGCCCGGTGAAACTATTGACTTAGCGGAGGGTAATCCCCGCGTTATCCGGTCTTTCTATATCTTGCTTCTGAAAGATCCAGAACCAGCAGATACTCATGATGAGGAGAACGCCTCAGGTGCTACTGATAACGACACTGCGTCGGGTAGCGCGGATAACGGTAATGCTTCGGATAGTACTGATAATGGCACTGCCTCGGATTCCGCAGGTTCGGCTAATAATACTGCTGGTGCAGGCACGAACAATACCGGTGCGGGCGTGAATGATGCAGGTGCAGGCACGAACAATGCCGGTGCTGCGAATACCGGTGCTGCTAGTAATGCGGGCAGCGGGACTGCTGTGAATAATGATGCTGCTACTACGAACGCTGCTGATAATACTGGTGGCGCTTCTGGCAATTCCGGTGCTGGCTCCGACAAAGCTCAGAGCGGGAATAATCAAGAAACAGGTAAAGCTCACAACCCCAAGGGAAGTCACTTACTTGCTCACACTGGCTTTGCCACCGGAGCAACTGCCTGTGCTGTTATGACGGCTCTTGTAGCTGGAGCTGCACTGACTCTGACTCGTCGCCGTATTCAAAAATAGGCAGTCGCTGAACAAATGTCAGCACAATAAGCCCGGGTTCACTTCCCGGCATTAACCTTAAGGTCGCCCTCACATCCGCGCCACGCGTGGAATGTGGGGGCGCACTTGTGTTTTAGCTGAGCGAATGTCGCACGGCCTCAATAGTCCCTGACCAGACAAGATGCCCGAGTGCTTCAGAGAAATGCTCCTGTGCTGGCTGGTCGTAAGCGGCTGGAATCGTCTTTATCGCCGGGAGGAGGAACAGGTGAAAACCTACCCAAACACCTGTACCTAAAATAGCTCCACCGTACTTTGTTATCCACGGGTAACGATGCGCGGCAAAGCAATAGGGAATAGCGGCGCCCACAGAAAACGCATGATGAATAGCGAGTGCGGTAACGGGAACCTTATTCTCGTTATAGGTAAGGGTTGCCTGACGCAGATTTTCCGACAGCCCCACTTGTTCAAGCAGATGCATCGGCGGATTAGGGTTATCGCGCGCGGGAGTACGTGGTGGCAGCGCGGCTTCCCAACCAATTTTCACCATCCCGCCGACAAGTCCCGCCACAATGCCAACCCCGAGCTTTCGAAAAGTCCCTGAAGTTTTTGCACGCACCTTCTTACCCTGTGAATATGACACTGCGCCCCTCTTTCCTGAACTGTTGGAGCCGCGCGGAGAATATGCAGAATATTCCGTGCTGCACCATTCGGAGAATCCTTATTTTAGTAGCGCTCCACATGCGTGGCTTACGGGGGATTGTGAAGCGTTTGACTGCTCTGGTACGACACTCCACTTTGTGTGCCTAGCTTGCGTGGAGCACACATTTTCACCGACCGGCTAAATTATGCCGAAAAATTGTGTTCCTAGCTTGCGTGGGTACATGTCAGAGGAAGGGCAACGAGCAAAGCGCTAATCACTTGCCCCGGCCCGCTATCGCCCGGCAAGTACAAGCCCGCCAGTCATGGCACAAGGGTCCAAGTGGGGCATCCCATTGGTTAGGCGCGCAGGAATTATGGAATTGTAGCTAATATCACGCTCTGTAGCGGGGGGGGGCGTATTTTTCTCGCTTGAGCAGATTTGGGGCTTAATGGCCTGTGACCTGCTGTTTTGCGGAGATATTTCTTTATGCCTGACCTGGATGCTCCCGGAAAACGGCGTATTTTCCCTGTTTTTGTAGGATCGGTTGGGGGGGGGTAACTTAGGAGTGTTTGTATCATTGCGCCCGCTGTATTGAAGCAGGTGTTCCTAAGGAAAGATTCATGCAGAAACCTGGAAAATCCCTTTTGAAGCGTGGCTCTGCGCTTATTACTGTGGCGGCTCTCGTCATCGCAGGATTCCTTCCTCCCGTCGCTGCGGCCCTCGCGGATGAAGAAAGAACTCTTACGGTGAACTACCACCGTAACTACAATGCTTCTGACACGACTGTTGTCACCAAGGTGTATCACGTCGGAGATTCCCTTGAAGGTATCGACGCGAATGACCAGGTTACTTCTGGC
Organism: Schaalia sp. lx-100; assembly: GCF_021083625.1. Classification (NCBI taxonomy): domain Bacteria; kingdom Bacillati; phylum Actinomycetota; class Actinomycetes; order Actinomycetales; family Actinomycetaceae; genus Schaalia; species Schaalia sp. lx-100. Next base: position 137,520 of record NZ_JAJNRP010000006.1, read on the forward strand.
CTTCCCGGAGGAAATGCTTGGAAACACCAAGGATCCTACGGATACGGCGGTTGGATGGCAGCCCTTGACGTTCTGAGTGCTAAAGAAGCTATCGCCTGGTACACACAGAAGAATTACGTCACCGGCGGTGGTAAGTGGTATCGCGGTACCCAGGTTCTACGTGAAACCGATATTCCCGAAGGAAACACCACACTCGATCTGTACCAGCAGTGGATTTCTCCGACTTCTGTCGCTTCTACCGCCACCGCTTTGGCAACCGTTGAGCCAAAGGTGTGGCTCAACAACTCTCACGATTACACTGAATCGCAGCCTCTGAATCTTGATAAAGGGCAGCCAGCAGCTTTTAAAATGAGCTACGACTACGAGAAGCTGCGCAATACTCTTGCGCTTCTGTGGGGACGTATTGGGCTGGTTGATGGTTCTTCCGGTTACGTTAAAGCGCGCATCGACTCGCGTCTCACACTGGAACCTCAAGTCACTCTTGTCTTTAAGTCTCGCTGGCTCAAACCTGATCTCACACAGACAAACCCGCCCCTTTTTGTCGAAACACCAGTGGAAAACAAACCCGGTGAGTGGACCTTCACTATTAACACTGAAGGATTACCTGATGTTCAGGCCGGCGGTAAAACCTACAAGGAACTTAACCTTCCTCTGCTTCTTCAGCCTGCTTCCGTCATTGCTCCCATGAACTACGACGATTTCATGTCGGAAATGACTCTGAACACGCCTGAGGGTGGAAATGGTCTGAACTCCTACCTTAGCCTCGATAAATATAACGAAATTGCCACAGGATCTGACCCTGTTGTCACTTTTGCCGGTGGTATTCGTTTTGATGCCTCAGTTAGCGTCGCTCGTATGGGGTACAACCCGAAGCTCGCTAGCATCGTGGGAAATTTGACTCGGCTGAGTACCACGGATAAGGAAGCTCCTGCGCAGTACGCTCACCTGCACCCCACCGGTAAGGTAACGGTGAACTACGTGGACGCTGACACTTCACAGCCTTTGGAAATTAACGGCGAGAGCAGCGTCGTCATGTACGGCCGTGCCCTGAATAAGGCCCAAGCGGAAAGTGAACAAAACCGCGCCGCTACATGGACGGTCACCCCACCTGCAAAGGAAGGGTACTCCTTCGTTAACGTTCAAGATGATAAGGAACTAACAGGAACCTACGATTGGGAAAACCCTGTCACCCTTACCCTGCGTTACGCTCGTCCGTCCTACGCGGTTTCCTACGCTTTTGAAGCAGACACAGCTTCTCAGACAGCAGGACGTACCCTTCCTGCGGAAATCACTCAGCTTCTTCCGGAAACCGAAAACGGTAAGCGCACGGGCGACGAAATCAACGCTCCCGCACTCTCGACAACGTCCGTACAGGATGCTGTGGCTGATGGTACGTGGACTTTCCGAGGATGGGATGAGAACACCAAGACTGTGGAGGAAAGCAACGTTACTTTCACAGGTACGTGGGTTTTTGCTCCAGCCACTCATCAGGCGACCTTCACCTACCGGTCGGGGACGCAAGGTAGGGACTTGCCTGCTTCAATTACCGCCCCTGCGTCTGTGACAGGCGAGAAGGGTAAAGTCGTGACCGCGCCGACACCTGAGCAGAACAAGATTGCTGAGGATGACGGTGTATGGACCTTTACTGGATGGGATCACGAGAGTCAGACTTTCGCTGGCGAGGACCTAGCGTTTGTTGGCACGTGGACGTATTTATTGAATGCTCACGTTGCTACCTTCACCTACCGCTCAGGAACAGAAGGCAAGGATCTTCCTGCTTCTTTGGTCATACATCATAATCAGAGTGGTTCTCAAGGAACCGTGGTGAATGCTCCGGCCCCTGAGTCGGCTACTGTGGCTGATGCTGATAATGATGGTGTATGGACCTTTACCGGCTGGGATCACGAGAGCCAGACTATTGGTACTGAGGATATAGCCTTTGTTGGTACGTGGACTTTCGCGAGCAATGAGCACACTGCGACTTTTGCTTACCGGTCGGGGACGCAGGGTAAAGATCTTCCTGCTTCACTTGCTGCGCCTGCGCCTGTTGTGGGTGTGAAGGGTGGCGTGGTGAACGCTCCTGCTCCTGCTGAAACCGTGGTGGCTGATGCTGAGGCTGATGGTGTGTGGACCTTCACCGGGTGGGATGAGAACACTCGTACTTTCGGTGTTGAGGATCTGGCTTTTGCTGGTACGTGGACTTTCGCGAGCAATCAGCACACTGCGACTTTCACGTATCGTAGTGGTACTGAGGGTAAGGTTTTGCCTGCTTCTATTAGCGCTCCTGTGTCTGTGACTGGTGTGAAGGGTGATGTGGTGAGTGCGCCTGTTCCTGTGCCAAATACTGTGGCTGAGGGTGATGGCGTGTGGTCTTTCACCGGGTGGGATCATGATTCCCAGACTTTCGCTGACGGGGACCTGGCGTTTGCGGGCACGTGGACGTATGCGGAAAACCAGCACACCGCGACCTTCACTTACCAGTCAGGAACGCAGGGTAAGGATCTTCCTGCGTCTTTGGTTCATCCACAAAATCAAACTGGTGCTCAAGGAACCGTGGTGAACGCCCCAGCCCCTGAGTCGGCTACTGTGGCTGATGCTGAGGGTGATGGTGTGTGGTCTTTCCAAGGGTGGGATCATGATTCCCAGACTTTCGCTAGCGAGGATCTGGCGTTTGTTGGCACGTGGACTTTCACGAGTAATCAGCACACCGCGACTTTCACCTACCGTAGTGGTACGCAGGGTAAAGATCTTCCTGCTTCGCTTACCGCGCCTGCGCCTGTTGTGGGTGTGAAGGGCGATCAGGTGGCTGCTCCGGCCCCTGCTGAGGCCGTGCTGGCTGTGGCTGATGGCACCTGGTCTTTTACCGGGTGGGATCACGATTCCCAGACTTTCGCTAGCGAGGATCTGGCGTTTGTTGGCACGTGGACTTTTGCGAGCAATGAGCACACTGCTACTTTCACCTACCGGTCGGGTACGCAGGGTAAAGATCTTCCTGCTTCGCTTACCGCTCCTGCGCCTGTGACAGGCGGGAAGGGCGATGTGGTGAATGCTCCGATGCCTGAGCAGGATAAGGTTGCTGAGGATGATGGTGTGTGGACCTTTACGGGGTGGGATCATGATTCTCAGACTTTCGCTGGCGAGGACCTGGCGTTTGTTGGCACGTGGACGTATTTGTTGAATGCTCACCTTGCCACCTTCACCTACCGCTCAGGAACAGAAGGCAAGGATCTTCCTGCGTCTTTGGTCATACAGCATAATCAGAGTGGTTCTCAAGGAACCGTGGTGAACGCTCCGGCCCCTGAACATTCCACTGTGGCTGATGCTGATAATGACGGTGTATGGACTTTTGCTGGGTGGGATCACGATTCCCAGACTATTGATACTGAGGATGTGGCGTTTGTTGGTACGTGGACTTTCACGAGTAATCAGCACGCCGCGACCTTCACGTATCGTAGTGCTACTGCGGGGATGGAGCTTCCTGCTTCACTTGTTGCGCCTGCGCCTGTGAGTGGTGTGAAGGGCGATCAGGTGACTGCTCCTGCTCCTGCTGAGGCCGTGGTGGCTGTTTCTGACGGCACGTGGTCTTTCCAGGGTTGGGATGAGAATGCTCGCACTATTGGGGTTGAGGATGTGGCTTTTGTTGGTACGTGGGTTTTCACTGCGAAACCAACCCCAACCCCAGCTCCGCAACCTCAACCGCAGCCGCAACCACAGCCGGGTGATATGCCGCAGTCCGGTGATGCGCCACAGTCTGGCGATATGCCACAGTCGGGTGACTCTCCGCAGTCGGGTGACTCTCCGCAGTCGGGTGGCGCGTCTGAGCTGGTGGGTGTTGCTCCGGTTGCTCCTTTTGCGTCGGATCCTTCTTCGTGTGTGGTTGCGCCTTTTGTGACGATTCCGTTGACTGAGGGTGTTGTGTACAGGATGGATGGTCGTGTGATTGATGCGGGTGAGCATGCGTATGAGTATGGTTCTACTGTTGTTGTGACTGCGCAGCCGTTGCCTGGGTTTGTGTTTGTTGAGGGTGCTCGTACGCGTTGGTCGTGGAGTGCTCCTGCGCGCGATCAGCTTGGTTGCGAGGTGGTTGATGCTGGGGCTGAAAGTGGCGCCTTGGACCAGTCGGGTTCGGGTGGCTTGTCTGATGAGGTGACTGTTGTTCCTGTGCGTCCTGTTTCTCGTCATTTAGCGAATACGGGTACGGGTGTGCTGGTTTTGTTGGTGCTGGTGGGTGCTTTGGCTGGTTGTGGCGCTGTGGCGCGTGGTGTGGAGCGTCGTGCTAGGGGCTAGTGCCTGAGTGTTCTCAGCAAAAGAAATCGCGTTGAGCGTGCGTGTCCTTCTTGCTTGTTTAAGGTGAGAAGGACACGCTTTTTATCAAGAAAACCAGCAACAAAAACACCTGTTACAAGTACGCTGCCCACCCTCAAGCGCAGCATGTGCGAGCGGCCGAACCACTCGTAGTCGATTGGCAGGACGCCGCCCACCCTCAAGCGCAGCGTGCGCGTTAGTGTTTCCACAACAAACAAAAACAAAAACCACGGAATCGACACAACTAGCCTGTGTTTCCTAATTCCTGTCGATCAGAGATTTCCTTCCAACGCGGCATCGCTGCTGCTGCCACGATTGCCTAATCGCTGTCGATCAGAGACTTCCTCGTTAAAGTCATCACGGAATGATTTGGCAGCGTCCGGAAGCGCAGGCTATACCGGACCTACTCCCTGCTCAGTCAGTCCTGATTACCAATGATATTCACTTCGATTGCTGGCTTTTCTCCCGGGTAAATAAAGATCGAGCGTTCCAGTGGGATGCCGGACCTGGTATAGCCAATGCGCTCTACGTGCAGTGCTGGTAACCCTGTCTCGGCATGGAGGGACTCCGCATACCGCCCGCGCAACGCTGTGGCGCGGACCTTCTGTCGAAGCCGCTCAACCTGCAGCCCCCACTTCGTCTTCAGTAGCTCGTAGAGTGGCCCGTCAAGCTGCTCCTTTTCGATGCCAGGGACAAGCCCATACGGGAATACGCTGCATTCGAAAGCAACGATTTTATCGTCAATGTAACGCCGCCGGCGGATCGTAATAGTCAGGTCAGATGGGCGAAGGTTTAACACTTCGGTAATCTCCGCATTTCCACGGGCTTCACCAATGAGGATTTCAGTCACCTCGATGCGTGTGTCCTGAGCAAACCCGCCCATACTCTCAGAAATGGACGATATGGTCAGCGGCGACATGGTAGGTCCTGGTTCGCTGACATAGGTACCGGACTTTGGAATCTTATAGAGGAGCCCGCGCTGAACCAGCGTATCAATGGCGTTGCGAACAGTTGTGCGGCTCACGCCGAAGCGCTCCACAAGTTCCCGTTCAGGCGGGATACAGTCATGGGGGAGGAGTGCCTCTCGTACCTCTTGCTCGATGGCCGCGGCGATGCGTAGATGGGCTTTCTGGGTACCTTGGGATTCAGTAGCAACGACGTGAAGTCGAGGCTCGACACTGTTCGGCAGAAGGTTCATAGATTCCCTCTCTTAACTGTTGGTTTGTGAGGGGACCGCCCTAAAGCAGCGTTTCCACACTGCTGTTCAGACGGTACTGCCACGTTGGGCAACCCATGGTTGATGCCCTGAGCGCGCGGACAAAGCTCAGGCTTCCTGACCCGAACTAGAGCCTAGCGCCGACAAAGAGTTTACCTTATCAATCAAACACACCTGGTTCTTCTTGTGAGTTTCACAGGTCTGGTCTATGCTGTCATTTAGGTCTAGTCCAAAGATGGATTTGGATCGAACCAAAAATGTATGAGCTAGCATAGGAGCAGCAATGGCAAAACGCCTTCAACAAGGTCTTCATGGAATCTGCGCAATCAGCATCACACCCTTCCTTGAAGACGGTACCTTCGATGCGGAAGGCTACCGGAAGAACCTCAATTACATGATCGAAAACGGAGTAGACTCCACAAACTCAGTGATTGTCGTAGGCGGCAGCACCGGCGAATGCGGCGCAATGAGCCTAGACGAACGCAACCGCGTCCTCGATGTAGCCCTCGAATTCAGTGATCGACTCAACGTAGTTGCCGGTTGTAACTCAACGAACCTCGACGAAGCCATTACACTAGCCCGCTACGCCCAAGACCACGGTGCAATCGGCGCGATGGCACTCGCGCCCTACTACTACCCACCGAAAGACCGACGCAGCATCATCGGGTTTATCAAGAAACTTGCTTCCTCCGTAGACATCGGAATCCTGATCTACAACAACGTGGAAGTCATGGGACTAGACATGCCAGTAGACATCATTGACGAGCTTGCTGACATTGAGAACGTCGTAGGCTTCAAAGAATGCACCCCTTCCTTTTACAAAATGGGCAGAAGCGCAGACATCGCAGGAACCCGTCTCTCGGTCGTCAACGGCCACGGCGAGTTCCTTGAACCAATGGCAGCACTACTTGGCACCTCGGGCTTCATCTCGTCTATGGCGAACTTCGCGCCCAAACAAAGCGCCGCAATCTGGGCCGCCCGTAGTCGCGGCGACTTCGCAACAGCCAAAGAAATCCGAGATCAACTGCGCCCATACATGGATCTTGCGGTCCGTTTCTCCGGTGAAGGCGGCGAATACAAAGTGATAAGCCTCTTGAAACATGTCACTGATCTCGTCGGCTCAGTCGGCGGATTCCCAAGAATCCCATGCCCGACACTAACGGACGAGGAGAAAACAGAAATCCGCAAGACCATCGCCAAGTGTGGTCTGATCTGACCCTCAGCAAAATTGAAAGGAAAGACAATGAAGTCTTGGCGTAGCTTGGTTGCGGTCCTAGGAACCGCAGCTCTCACCCTCACCGCATGTGCTGGCGGAGCCTCCAACAAAGAAAACAGTGGGACTGGGGAACAAGTCACGCTCACTCTGATGCGTACCGGAACCCCGGAAATCCTCCGACCGATATTCGAGCCGATGATTGCGAAGTTTGAAGAAGCAAACCCCGGCATCAAAGTCGACATGCAAGACCTCGGCTGGAACGACGCCACCACAAGCATAGGTGTGATGGCATCATCCGGCACCCTCCCGGATCTGATGTACCACCTTCCCAGCGAAGTCTTTGATCTCGCGTCAAAAGGCCTAGTTACTGACCTGACCAACAAGCTGTCACCCAAATTGAAAGAGGACATCTTCCCTGCGCTCCTGCAAGCTGGGCAGTACGAAGGTAAACAGTATCTTGTGCCTGCGGGCGTGTCACCGCTTTTCCTCTGGTACAACGCGGAACTCTTTGAGAAAGCCGGTTTAGATCCCGACAACCCGCCAAAAACCTGGGAGGACCTACTCGCAGCCGGCCGACAGATCGCAGAAAAAACTGATGCGAGTGGCATCGCCCTGTTCTCAAAACCAGGAGGAGGGGAAACATCAGGCCTTTACGAATCGCTCTTTGCTGGAGCTATCGGTGGTTCTGCTTGGGATCCTCAGGCCAAACGCTACCTGTACGATGACTCAAAGTATGACGCGAAAGCTCTCCAGACCCTAAAGTTCATGCGAGAACTTGTGGACATCGCGCAGCCGAATGTCGTCGAATACGGCCGCTTCGACACGCGCACCCTGTTCCGGGACGGCCAAGTTGGTATGGCATTCGATTTGATCCACATGCAGAATCAGATCCGTGATGGCCTCAAAGACGGGAAATTTCGTGTAGCTGAGCTGCCAGCCCCAATGGGACAGACCTCAACCTCAGCCATCAGCGCTGGCGGCTGGTTCATTCCAACGAATAGCGCACATCCGGAAGAAGCAATGAAGCTTCTGGAGTTCTTCATGGAAACCGAAAACCAGATCAAACACACCGCCTACGGGTCGGCACCCATCCTCAAGAGCGAAGCCGCGACCTATCAGGGCGAACTGTGGAAGGTAGCTACCGCTGCGCTGGAACATGGCGTTGTGGAAGGTATCTCCCTCAAAACCGGTGCATTATGGACAGTCAACGGAGAGGAGCTTCAGCAGCTACTCACCGCCCAGAAGTCTCCTGAAGATGTTCTGCAGGCCATGCGTGAGAGGCACCAGGAAATCTACGAGTAAGACGAAATGGTTGGTGGGTGGCCACTAGGTCACCCACCAGCCTCTCATGGAAGGACCTCAATGAAGAAGTCTCTTACACTCGGGCTTGAACCCTACCTGTTCATCCTGCCCTTGGCGGCCCTCCTATTCGGAGTACTCGGCACGCCGATCGTCAACCTTTTCAAGTTCTCATTTGGTGACTCCAACGTTATCCAAGGCTATACGGGTTGGAACAACTTCGAGAACTACAAGTACCTGGCCACAGATGAATTCCGAGGCACACTCATCACCACCATCGTGTGGGTCGTCTTTGGTGTGCTCGGAGTCGTTCTGGTCGGCATGGCCGTCAGCTTAGCGCTCAACAAGCCATTCCGAGGACAAGCAATCGTGCGAGGCCTCGTCATCATTCCTTGGGTCGTGCCGCACGCCTTCGCTGGCGTCATGTGGACATGGGTGCTCCATCCGCAGTTTGGCATTCTGAACGAACTCTTGATGCAGTTAGGGCTCATCGATGCGCCCATCAGCTTTCTTGGACATGATACAGCATTGGCTATGGTGATTATCGTAAGAATCTGGCAGGGAACACCCTTCATGATAATCACAATGACAGCAGCCCTGAGCACCGTGTCTGAAGAGCTACTCGAAGCAGCAGAATTAGACGGCGCTGGTGCCATTCGCCGCTTCATCCACGTGACTTTACCTTCGATCCGTCCTGTCCTAGCAATCTCCATCCTCATGATAACCGCATGGACACTGCAGATCTTCGATTCAGTGTTCGTGATGACTAATGGCGGCCCCGGGCGTTCCACGCGAATTATCGCCCTCGACATTTACAACAAGGTGTTTATCGAGAACGACCTCGGCGGTGGAGCCGCCATCGCGGTAGTCACGCTCCTGGTCGTCACATTCATCGGATGGGTCGCGCTGAAAAAACAGGAGCAAAACAATGCGTAAAGTAACGAACAGGAAACGGACAAGCGGCAGCACACTAAGCCGCTTCTTCACTGCAGCGCTTCGATGGGGCATCATCATCTTCTGGGTTACTTTCACGATGCTTCCCCTTTATGCGGCCTTCTGCGCCTCACTCACCAAGTACGAAAACCTTGGTAAAAGTTTCCTTTATCCTGCGGACTGGCAGTGGAAAAACTATATCGACGTGTTCACCAGAATCCCATTGCTGAGTTTCCTGCGGGCCACGCTGATCTACGCGGTAGGGACATCACTGCTGTGCGTCCTGCTCGGCACATTCGCGGCTTACGCCTTCTCAAGGTTCAGGTTCGTCGGCAGGCAAACGATGCTGACCATCGTCTTTGTGTCTCAACTGGTCCCACAAGTTATCATAGTCATCCCGCTGTTCCTTATGCTTCGTGACATGCATCTTTATGACGCATACTTGGGGGTCATACTTGCGATTGTTTCCACCGGAATTGCTTTCACCGTGCTTCTACTGAAAAGCTTTTTTGACGGGATCCCTCTATCTCTCGAAGAAGCTGCCGCAATTGATGGGGCAAGCAGGATCAGAATTCTCACCCGAGTTGTCCTTCCCCTTTCAAAATCTGGAATCGCCACTGCGTTTGCTCTCTCTTTTTTCACAGGCTGGGGTCAGTACCTGTATCCGCTGATACTGACACGGCAGGCAGCAAATACTCCCGTCACGGTCGGCGTCGCGCGGCTCATTGACAACCAGACACCGTGGGAGATCGTCATGGCGGCCACGCTCATCTCGGTACTGCCTGCCGTGGTTATATACATGTTTGTTCAGAAATTCCTCACCCGAGGACTCCTCCTTGGAGCGGTCAAATGAATGACAAAGCCGAAAGAAAAATATGGGCGATGCAGCTAGTAGCGCCACAAAAATTTGAGCGCATCATGATCGATGCGCCTGATAAAGAAACTCTGGAACCAGGAGAAGTCATCGCTGAACTCGTCGCGGGCGGGCTGTGCGGCAGTGACCTCCCCACATTCTTCGGACGAACGAGCGGGTCCTCAAGCCGGGAAATAGTGCCCGGAGCGCCGATGCATGAAGTCGTGGGGAAAGTTCTTGCCACCCGATCTGCCAGGCTCAAAGTCGGGGACCTCGTCGTTGGGGCGCTACCACAGTACATTGGGATTGCGGAGCAGTTCCGCTGTCCGGACAGCAACCTTGTTCCAGTGGATCCGCGGCTTCCTCAGATCGAGGCAGTAACCGCCCAGCCGGTTGCTACCGTGCTGAACTCTGTCGCGAGGATTCCCGCCGAGCTACCTAACCGGCACGCCGCTGTATTCGGGCTTGGGCCTCTTGGTTTAGCTTTTTGCCATGTGCTCAAATCTAAAGGATTCGAGGTCACTGGCATTGACCGAGTTGATCGGTCTGAAGTCGCTGAACACTTCGGTATCGACCATTTCGTTCACGATTCGGTCGAGCAGTGGGTCCAGAAGGGAGAACAGACAGAGGCTCCCGCTGTGGTTGTTGATGCCATCGGGCACGATCAGGATTTGGTGATCGCCGCAATCAAGGCACTCGCCCCACACGGACACTTCGTAGAGTTCGGGCTTGCTGAAAAGTGGGCGGTCTTTCCCCTCAAGAAGTTCCTCCAAAAACATCTCTCTATGCATGCGTGTACGACAACCGACTGGATCCGTTTCCTTGAAGAAGGGCAACGTTACGTCGCAGAACACCCAGAGCTTTACGAGATCGGGGTGACTCACCGATTCCACCCGTGGGATGCTCAGAAGGCATTTGAACTGCATTCTGTTCCCCAGCAAGGCCGTCTTAAAGTGCTGCTCGTCCCAAGTATGGAAGCGCCTGCGGAATAGCTTCGCCCTCCTGAATACGTTGATTTGTTGGCTGAGGTGGCTCTCTATGATCGGGGTGCCCCTCAGTGAGCGGAGGCCCTGCTTTTGCGTGCGGGTAGAGCCGGTAGGGGCGGTGACCTGCCCCTCAGTGAGCGGAGGCCCTGCTTTTGCGTGCGGGTAGAGCCGGTAGGGGCGGTGACCTGCCCCTCAGTGAGCGGAGGCCCTGCTTTTGCGTGCGGGTAGAGCCGGTAGGGGCGGTGACCTGCCCCTCAGCAAGCGGGGCCCTGCTTTTGTGCGCGGGGCCTCTATCTCACACACAGCGAATCAAACAAGGTATTCCCTGCGTGCGCAGTCACTTCCGCTTCTCATCACTCGAGGGCGCTTCTGCGGCCAGCGCACGCTCAACCCGCGTGAGCGAAGAATCTCTCGCCACCCGAAGGGGTTCCCTCCCGTTGTTCTGCCGATTGAAGGATAAAACGGGCCTCCATTTGTGCCTCCCTCCTGTTGTTCTGGTGATTAGCGCCGAGTCGTTAGGCCTGAGCGACGTGACGTGACGGTAGAGTAGGAAAAAGAATCTTCCCAGCTTCGAGTGCCTGATACCTCGGCCCTGACCTCACAAACTTAAAGTACGGGTCCCAAAAAAGGGGCAGTGAGGCCCTGAACGAGGCTGACAAGAGGGACAACTGGGACAAAAAGTGGGACACCTAGGAGGCGGCCGATGGTAACTAGCCGTATCTTCAGTTGCAAGCCGTTGTGGAAACTCCTTATTGATAAGGACCTCAACAAGACACGGCTTCAAGACCTCGCAGGCCTCAGCCCGGCAACCATGGACACGCTCAACAAAGGCGGGAACGCTACCACTGAAGTCCTTGCACGCATATGTGAAGTCCTCGGCAGCGATATTTCCGAGATCTGCGAAATTGTGCCTCTTGAGACGCCAGAAGCGACTATAGACGACACTAAGGGAGAACAATAAATGCCACCGAAGAAGATCACGAAGACGCTCGAATGGACTCTGTGGGAAACTGCAGAGTCGATGCGCGCCAAAGGAAACCAAGAGGCGTCCGCGTACAAGCATGTGGTTCTCGGGCTCGTCTTCCTCAAGTACGTGTCCGACAAGTTCTCCGAGCGACGCCAAGAGCTTACTTGGGAGCTCGTGGACGAGGGCATCGAAGAGGACCAGATCTCGTCATTCCTCGAAGACCGGGACGAATATTCAGGCGAGAACGTCTTCTGGATTCCTGATGGTGCCCGGTGGGAGCAGCTGCAAGCCAAGGCCAAGCTGCCAGGTATTGGTCAGGCCATTGATGAGTCGATGCGACTCATCGAACGCGAGAACCCCACGCTGACAGGTGTGCTACCGCGCAACTACGGGCGTGAGGACCTTAAGGACGAAATGCTCGGCGAGCTCATCGACCTCATCGGCTCCATCGGTTTCGGTGCGGACGCCGATCACGGAGCCGACGACATCCTCGGCCGCGTCTACGAGTACTTTCTCGGCATGTTCGCCGGCTCAGAGAAAGGCAAGGACGGTGGCGAGTTCTACACGCCGCGCAGCGTGGTCAACCTGCTCGTCGAAATGCTCCAACCCTTCAGCGGCCGCGTCTATGACCCGTGCTGCGGTAGCGGCGGCATGTTCGTGCAGTCAGCCCGCTTCGTCGAAGCCCACGGTGGCAGCCGGGATGCTCTCTCCATCTACGGTCAGGAGAAGGCCGCCGCCACGTGGCGTCTAGCCAAGATGAATCTGGCGCTGCGTGGCATCGAAGCAGACCTTGGCCCGCGTGACGCGGAAACCTTTACCGAAGATCAACACCCTGACCTGCGCGCGGACTTCATCATCGCCAACCCGCCCTTTAACCTCAAAGGCTATTGGTCGGCAGTCTTGGAGGATGACCCACGCTGGGCTTACGGCACACCGAACGACTCCAACGCAAACTATGCGTGGATCCAGCACTTCCTCTACCACCTCGCCCCCTCAGGCTCAGCAGGCTTCGTCATGGCCAACGGCGCACTCTCGTCCAAAGCGAAGACGGACGGCACCATCCGTCAGGCGTTGGTCGAGGCAGACCTCGTGGACTGTATCGTGGCGCTACCCGATAAGCTTTTCTTCAACACGGGGATTCCTGCGTGCCTGTGGTTCCTCTCAAAGAACCGGCACGGCAACGGGCATCGTGACCGCCACGGTGAAGTGCTCTTCATTGACGCCCGCAATATGGGTGAAATGATTACCCGCGCACAGCGGCAGCTCACGGAGGTGGACATCGAACGCATTGCCAGCACCTACAACACGTGGCGCTCCCGCGAGGCACACGAGAACTACGAGGACGTGGCCGGATTCTGCAAGGCAGCCACTATCGAGGACATCCGGGACAACGACTTCATCCTCACCCCGGGCCGCTACGTCGGCGTTGCCGAAGTTGAAACTGACGATGAACCAGTCGACGAGAAGATCACTCGCCTCAAGGCAGAACTGTTTGCTGAGTTTGAGCGAGGACGCGAGCTCGAGACCGAGATTCGTACGCGTTTGGAGGCGCTCCGATGAGCGTTGTATTTCAGGAGGGCGTTCTCTCTGACATCGCTCGTGTGACTATGGGCCAGTCCCCAAAGAAGGAATTCGTAAGTACGACGGAGGAAGGCCTGCCGCTCCTAAATGGTCCGACAGAATTCGGAAACTACCACCCAACGCCAGTACAGTGGTCGACAAGCTTCTCCAAGACAGCAGAGCCAGGCGACATACTGTTCTGTGTCCGTGGAAGCACGACCGGTCGGATGAACTGGGCAGACCAGCAGTACGCAATCGGACGTGGAATTGCATCCATAAGTGCGATCAATCCACAGGAACGACACTTCGTGCGTGGCGCAATCGATCTTTTGTTGCCTGAACTCCTCGCAGCTGCAACCGGCTCGACGTTTCCAAATGTGTCACGTCTCCAACTGTCTGAACTGCCAGTTGCCTTACCTTCCGCAGCGGTCCGTACCGAAATATCTGGACTCCTGGGGGCCTTGAACGACAAAATCGAATCCAACCGCAACTTGACAGCGATTATCTCTAACCTCATTGATGCACTGATTAAGTGTGAGTTGTCCAAAGGTTCTGGGGATTCGTTTCCCGTGAGCAAACTCGCAAAGTTCGTCAATGGCGGAGCTTATACCAAAGGGGCTTCTGGGACTGGTCGCATGGTTATACGAATTGCAGACCTGAACTCTGGGCCGGGGGCTAGCACAATCTACAACGACATCGATGTGCCGGGTGATCGATTGGCCCACCTTGGTGACCTTCTGATGTCATGGTCCGGCTCCCTGGGTGTCTACGTGTGGGTTCGCGAGGAAGCGATCGTTAATCAACATATTTTCAAAGTTGTTCTCACTGACTTCCCTGCTTGGCTGGTTCACAATCGATTGAATGAGGCACTAAACGACTTTAGATCAATTGCTGCTGACAAGGCGACGACTATGGGACACATTCAGCGCAAACACTTGAATGAAACATTCGTGGAAGTTCCAGTTATGAGGCTTGAACGGCTCGATCACCTATGTGAACCTCTGTGGCATCGTTTTATTTCTGCGCAACTGGAATCTTTGCGCCTCGCTGCGTTGCGAGACTCTCTCCTGCCTGAGCTCATGAGTGGGCGGATGAGGGTGGATGAGGCTGGACAGCTCGTGAACAAAGCTCTTGATGAGGAGGTCGTGGATGTCTGAGAATAAGCGCGTGGAGGTCTCCTCTTCTCAGTTTCTCGTCTTCACTAGCGAAGCGAATGGCAGTATCGAGGTGCGCTACGAGGATGGCACGATTTGGCTGACGCAGAAGCTCATGGCGCAGCTGTTTGGCGTGGATGTGCGCACCATCAGTGAACACCTACGCAACATCTACAACAGCGCAGAACTCGAGGTAGAGGCAACTGTCCGGAATTTCCGGATAGTTCGATCCGAAGGCTCCCGGCAAGTAACACGCAATATCGACCACTATAACCTCGACGCAATCATTTCAGTGGGCTACCGGGTGAACTCAGTACAGGCAACGCAGTTCCGCCAGTGGGCCACCAAGGTACTGAGGGACTTCACACTGCGCGGCTACGTCATAGATCGCGCGCGCATGGAACAAGGTGAGATCCTCGGTGTGGACTACTTCGAGCAGCTCCTCGAGGAGATCCGAGAGATCCGCCTCTCCGAGCGCCGCTTCTACCAGAAAGTGACGGACATCTTCGCCACCGCTGTTGATTACGATTCCTCCTCCCCGCTTGCTAAAAGGTTCTTCGCCACCGTGCAGAACAAAATGCACTACGCGGTCCACGGCCACACCGCCGCAGAACTCATCAAACAACGCGCTGACGCCTCACTGCCGCACATGGGCCTCACCTCATGGAAGAACAGCCCCGACGGCAAGATCCTCCGCAGCGACGTCACCATCGGCAAGAACTACCTCACCGCGAAAGAACTCAAGGAGCTGGGGACCCTAGTAGAGGCATACCTCAATCTGGCGGAGTCGCGAGCACGCCGTCAGATCACCACGACAATGGAAAACTGGGTGGAATTTCTCGACCAAGTTCTCACGCTGGACGCCCGCGAGATTCTCGACAACGCCGGCACTATCAGCAAGAAAATGGCTGATGACTACGCCCTTAGGGAATTCGCGGAGTTCCGCAAGATACAAGACGCCCGCTATGTCTCAGACTTTGACCGCTTTGCCGCTGAGGCGCACAAAGCCATCGATGCAGGTAATGATGATGCTCACTGACAAATTCAACGAATCAACTGTGGAGCAGGCCGCGAAAGAATGGCTCGCGGAGATCGGTTACCGTACCGGGTACGCGCCCGTGGACGCAGCCGTGGGTGAGTTACGTGAGGCGCCCGGAGACTGCGTGTTGTGGTCGTATGTGGCGGAAACACTCGCCCGACTCAACCCTGCTGCTGCTCCTGATCTTATCCGTGCAGCTATGGTGCGAATTCAGCGCGCAGAGTCACAGGACGTGATGACTGAGAACCAGCGGCTCCATGAGTTGATGGTGCGCGGGGTGCCGGTTGAGATAACCGGGGATGACGGCAGGCCTTCCACGGTGCGCCTACGGCTCGTCGACTTTGATAACCCAGCGAATAATGACTGGCGGGCGCTCAACCAGTTCACCGTCATCGAAGCCGGTCACAACCGCCGCCCTGACGTGCTTGTTTTCCTCAACGGCTTGCCCGTCGGCCTGCTGGAGCTGAAGAACCCGGCCGATGAGAACGCGACTTTGCGCAACGCGTGGAACCAGATTCAGACCTATCGGCGTGAAATCCCCAGCGTATTCATCCCCAACGTCGTCACTGTTATCTCTGATGGGACCAGTGCGGCAATGAGTTCCTTTACTGGCGGGTTTGAGCACTACGCGCCCTGGAAGACCATCGACGGGCGAGATGTCATTACGAACCGGCCTGCCCTTGAGGTACTGCTCAAGGGCGTGTTCGCCCCCGAGCGGTTCCTCGACATCCTGCGAAACTTCGTGGTCTACTCTGATGAGTCGGTCACCGATCAGGCAACCGGGCAACGACGTCGCGCCATCATTAAACGCATCGCAAAGTACCACCAGTATTGGGCCGTCAACGCTGCTGTGGAATCAACGGTCCGCGCCGCAGGTCCCGGCGGGGACAAACGCGGCGGCGTGGTGTGGCACACCCAAGGGTCAGGCAAGAGTTTCGAGATGGTTTTCTACGCTGCCAAGCTCATGCGTGACCCGCGCATGACTAACCCCACCCTCGTGTTCATCACCGACCGTAACGACCTCGATGACCAGCTTTACGGTGAGGTGTTCGCGCCAGCGCAGATCCTGCCTGAAACTCCAGTACAGGCAACTGGCCGGGATGATCTTCGTCGCCTGTTGACCCGAGTCTCGGGTGGAATCATCTTCACCACGCTACAGAAATTCGCGCCCGGCCAAGACGGTGACACCAACCCTGTCCTCACCGACCGTCGCAACGTGGTCGTCATCGCCGATGAAGCGCACCGATCCCAGTACGGCTTCGAGGAAAGCCTCGACAGCCAAGGTAGGTTGAAAGCCGGACTAGCCAAACACCTGCGTGACGCGTTGCCGGGCGCCACTTTCCTTGGCTTCACCGGCACCCCGATTGAGACTAATGACCGTTCCACGCGCGCAGTCTTCGGTGACTACGTCGATGTCTACGACCTCACCCGCGCTGTGGAAGATGGGGCCACCGTCAAGATATTCTACGAATCCCGTCTGGCGAAAGTCGCTCTCGACGATGAGCAGCTCAAGGGCCTTGACGCATTGGTGGATGAGGCAAGTGAGGCGAGCGAGACAGAATCCGAGCAGGCCAAGAGCAAGTGGTCTCGCTTGGAAGCTCTCGTCGGTGCGGAGGCGCGGCTAGATGCGATTGCCGCGGACATCGTGACCCACTGGGAGAAGCGCCGTTCCACAATGGCCGGCAAGGCAATGATCGTGACGATGAGCCGCCGTATCGCCGTCGCCCTGTACAACAAGATCACGGCTCTACGCCCCAAGTGGCATTCCGATGAGATCGACAAAGGCCGTATCAAGGTCGTGATGACGGGCTCTGCTGCTGACCCCGCTGAGTTCCAACCGCATATCCACTCCAAAGATGAGCGACGTGACCTCAAACTCCGCGCGAAGAACCCTGATGACGAGTTGGAAATCGTCATCGTCCGCGACATGTGGCTCACCGGCTTCGATGCGCCGTCCATGCACACGATGTACGTGGATAAGCCCATGCAAGGGGCCGGGCTCATGCAGGCAATCGCCCGGGTCAACCGGCGATTCAAAGACAAGCCCGGTGGATTGATTGTCGACTATATTGGCCTGTTCGCATCCCTCCAACAGGCCTTGAGCGTGTATTCGCCCTCAGACCGTGAACAGGCGGGTGTGCCTATTCAAGAGCTCGTTGACGTTATGCTGGAAAAGCATGACGTGGTGCGCGGGATGCTCCACAGTATCACCTTTGATTCTTCACCGGACTTGCCCGCAAAGGATCGTCTGGCTCAGTACGCTGCAGTCCTGGATCACGTCCTATCTGACCCGGATCTCACCGCCCGGTACAACGATCAAGTGCTCGCCCTAGCGAAAGCGTTCGCACTCGTGGCCTCACGGTCTGAAGCTGAGGCTATCCGCAATGACGTACGCATGTTCACTGATGTGCGTGCCGCGGTATTGAAGATTCAGAGCCCCGATTCGGGTGAATCACGGCGCGGGGGAAGCAACCTCGATACCGTCCTTGGGCAGATGCTCAACGATGCGGTCACCTCAGATCAGGTGATTGACGTCTTCCAGTTCGCTGGAATGGACTCCCCTGAACTTTCCCTGCTTTCCGATGAATTCTTGGACTCTGTTGCACACTCCACCACTCCTAACCTTCAGCTGGGGTTGCTGCGGCGACTGTTGGGGGATCAGATTCGCACCGTCAGCCGGAAGAACCTGATTAAGGGGCGCAAGTTCTCCGAGATGCTCAGTGATGCGTTAGCGCGTTATACCAACCGGTCGCTTACCACGGCAGAGATCATCGCTGAGTTGGTCAATCTGGCCAAGGAAATGCGTGCAGACCGCGAACGCGCCCAGCAGATGGGACTGAGTGAAGCAGAGATCGCCCTCTACGACACGATCATCCAAAATGACTCCGCCATCCTCGAAATGGGTGATGAAACCCTGAAGACGATCGCTCGGGAACTGGTGGCCACGATCCGCTCATCTGCTACCTTGGATTGGACAGTCAAAGAATCCGTGCGGGCTCGCATGCGTTCGCGCATCAAACGACTGCTTGCCAAGTACAAGTACCCGCCGGACAAGCGCGAGCAAGCCGTGCAGCTCGTCATCGAACAAGCTGAACACTTAGCTACTGAGGAGCAGGACTAAGTGTGAGCCGTGTCTCTTCCGCGTTTTCAGTGGAAGGGGTACGTTCGCCGTACGCTCATTCACCGATCGGCCAGATAACGTGTCACCAAAGAAAAACGAATGTCCCGAGGAAACCGGAGCCAAGTGAGCCCTCAAATTCTGAGGCATCCCATGATGTAACCACGAAAACAAACCCGTCAGAGCATCCTCCAAAGTAAGGTAAGAAGCATGAGTGAAAAGTACGATCTCAATGAATTTCTTTTATCCCCTGATAGCTCAGCTTTTCCAAACGAGATGGAAGATCCTACGTTTCATTTGAAAACTTGGTTGGAATACAAAACTGGTAAAGGAGTTGAAGATCCTGACACAACAGAGTGGGATTTTTATCGGTCTTTCTGGCGTGACATCCCCGAAGAAAAGACGTTCGTTGAGTTGGCAGACAACTCAAAACTCTGCGTCACCGGTGACTGGATGTGTTCAGTCGCAACCACACTACGGAAAGGTCTCAGTATCTTCGTGAAGAGTGAAGGGCTAACAGATCTTTTTCCTCCCAGAGCACGTGATGGCATTGGAGGAATAAAAACCTACGCACCCATTTTGCTTCATGATTTAGAAAAGGAAGAGGATAAACAAGCCTTTCGATCCTTCTATAAGGATGGCGATTTTAGCCTGAATGAGTTTATCCGTCAGGCTTACACGCGAGCGAACCTCATCATCGTGCCTAAAGGTTTGAACGGCGCACGAGGAATAAATGCAACCGTTCAGGATTACTGGGATCTCACCCTTGAACACGTGTACCTACCTCAAGAGGAATGTGGAGAGCTGTCTGAATATAGGGAAGCATTCGGGCGGCTTTTCGATAAGTACGGTAGAAAAGGGTTGTTCTTGGAGCAGTGGCTCGACGACGAAGACAAGTTAATACCTTTACCTGAAAAGAAAATTAAGTCGCTTGACGATTGGCGAAAACTTGTAGAAGCGATGACTGACAGAATTAAGAATCGCCGCAAGGAAATAGACGAATATCTCAATTCATAAAACCAGTAATCCTCGCCCGTCGTAGACGCCCGCATACTCCCAGCCGGGAGTGGATTGGATCAAGTCGCAATAGCGGGAAATCTAGGCAAAACATGAACTCGTCAACGCTCGCCGAAATTTAGACTCCCAAGGGCATACTTGCCAACGTAACCTCAGCTTTATCAAATCCGAGGTCATAGAGTGGAGCGGGCGACGGGAATCGAACCCGCCTCTGAAGCTTGGGAAGCTTCCATTCTACCGATGAACTACGCCCGCAAGAATTTGAGATTCTGTGCGCCGGTGAAGGCACTCGTACATCATACCGATCAGTGTGCTTTACGTCCATACGTCCCGCAGTGTTTTGTTGTGACCTGCGCGTGGTGGCATGTGAGATATGCGTGATGATACAGGTGCTGGGGTGTTTCCTCGGTAATTGTGCTTCGTGTTTCTTTTGGTGTTCCTCTCAAAATTCGTCTGAGGGGTTTGAGTTTTCGTGATAATTGTTAGGCTTGACAGGTAATCTCACTCATAATCAATGGGGGGGGGCGAGGCCCAATGCAATATTCAATACGTACTCGGCAAACTTTGGTTGCTATTGGCGTTACTCTTGCTCTGCTTGCTCCGGCGAGTATTGCAGCGGCTGTTTCGGAGGACGCGACGCCTCTAATAGCATCAGAGACTGAAGGACCTATTGTCACAATAGAACAAGCGCAAGCAGCTGTTGCAAAGGCGCAGGCTGCTGTGGAAAAAGCTGAATCTCATTTAGCTGATGTGACAGCTGAAACTTCGCAAGCTATCGCAGCATATGAGAAGGCAGCGCAGGCTTTGAAAGCTGCACAGGCAGGTGCTGATGAGGCGCTGGCGGCAGCTGAAGCTGCTTTGTCAGATGAGCTAAAGAAAGCTGAAACTAGCGTAGCTGAGGCACAGGCTGCTGCTTCGGCAGCACAAGAAAAGCTTGCTCAAGCTAAGGAAAAAGCTCAAGCAGCAAAGGAAACGCAACAAGCGGCACAAAATGCTGTAGATCAAGCAGCGCAAAAACTTTCCGAGGCTCAGGCGGCTGCACCCAGCGAGCAGGATTTAACGGCAGCGCGGAATACGGCGGCAACAAGTCAGGCGAGCGCGGATGAAACGGCGGCACAGGCCAGGACTGCGGCGCAGGAACTTTCTGAGGCCGAGAGTGCAAAGTCGTCAGCGGACGCGACTTTAATGCGGGCAACTGCGGCTCGTGTAGCAGCTGATGCTCAACTGGCGGCTGCAACTGCGGTTACTCAACAAAAGGCGGCAGATTTAGCGGCAGCACAGCAAAAGAAATCGGATGTAGAAGCTGTCATTAATTCTGATGCGGCCCTTCGTGAAGCGAAAGAAGCTTTAGATACCGCGCAAGCAGAATTAACAACGGCTCGTGAAAATTTGACACAAAAGCGTGCTGCTCAGGAAGCAGCGGCCAACGCTGTTGCTGCTCAGCGTCAGGTCATTGAGCAGGCGCAAGCACGTGCTGCTGCTGAGCACGAAAAGTGTGCGGCGGCCGATCAGCTTGTGATAGATAAGCGGGCAGCTGAAAAAACTGCGGATGAGGCACATAAAGCTGCTGTTGCGGCTGAAACTGAAAGTGTCGCGGCTGCGGGAAATCTGACCACAGCTAACCTGGCATTGCAAGAGAAACAAAGAAAAGAGCAGGAAACAAAGACCGCTCTTGATGCTTCTAAAGCTCAAGCTCAGGCACAGTGGGATAAAGGTTCTGTAGGTTTCTTTGAACAGAACGGGTCCACTAAAGCGCTGCAAGAATTTAAGACGACCTATAAAGTCCGTCGTAATCTTCAGGGCGAACAGGCTGAGACACCGATTATTAATTTCACGACTGTGGGTGCGGTGAATGATGCAACCTCGCTTGATAATATGTTGAAGTCTTTGACTTTTATTGATAAAGGTAACGTCTACCGTCAAGCGGGTGACAATAATTTTCCTGCTTCCTCGGCACTGAAGGTGACCGATCACCTAATGGCTATTGCGCAGATTAATGCGAACTATTCTCGCGATATTAGTTTTGGTCATTCAAGTAACTGGGGGCTTGATTTGGCAGGCCTTCAAGGGGCCGGCGAAAACCTCGCGTGGAGTGACGATGCTTATGACGGTTGGTACGTGGCTGAAAAACAGTTCTACGACGAACATCATGGGCCTGTGGGCTATGGTGATAATCTTTCGGCACGTTATGGTCGTTGGCTGGTCAATACAACTGGGCATTATGAGTCTTTGATGAAGTCTGACTACCTATACACAGGCTTTGGGTATCGCTCTGGCTCAGTAGTGGCTGAACAGTTTTTTGCTGTGGCTCCTGCGGGGGAACAGACCTACACGGTTGAGCAGTACAGGAATCGTCTGACTCAGTACATGAATGATCTGCGTGAAAAAAAGACGAACGGTGATCCTCAGTTAAAGTCTGCTCATGATGCTGCGGTTGCTGAACTAGCTCAGGCCCAAAGTGCTGCGGATACCGCACAAGCACGGGCAGCTCGTGCGCTTCCTTTGGAGCAAGCGACGGCAGCAAAAGAACGGGCTAAAACAGCGTATGAGACCGCTGTTTCTGAACGTGAGGCCGCTGAAACCGCGCAACCTAAACAGCAGGCAGCCTGTGCTGAGGCAGATCAAGCCGTAAGTCGCGCGCAAGCGGATCTTGCCCCACTGCAAGCAGCAAAAACTACAGCAGACGAGAATGTTGCAACTGCGGAAAATGCTGTTCGCACAGCATCTGAAAAGAAAGATGAAAAGCAAGGAAAATTTGATGCAGTTGCAGTAACTAAGGAAGATGCAAAGAAAGCACTGGAGGAAGCGCAAGCAGCTCTTGAAAGTGCACAAGCAGCGCTGAGTGCCGCACAAAATGCTCAGACTCGCGCCGCAACTGAGGCTGCTGCGACACAGACTCAGGAAACCGCTGCCCAAGCAGCAACGGCCGCTGCATCTGCCACTGTTGCAGAGAAAACAGCAGCAAATAATAGCGCTCAAACAGCTGCGCAAACAGCAGCTCGTAACGCTGCGCAAGCTGCTGCATTGCTGAAACCTCTGGAAGAAGCACAGGCCGCATTGGAAGCCGCGCAAGCAGCGAAAGCCGCCGCAGATCAAACCCTTGCAGCAGATACCGCTGCGGCTAATGCTGCAAATAATGCGGTGACAGAAGCGACTACCGCGCAGGAAAACGCAGAAACAGCTCTTGCTGCTGCACGCACACACTTGACAAATACTCAATCACTGCCAAGTGTTCGTACATGGTTGGCTGCTCCGGCAACTTACACGCTGCCAGAGTTCTTGGCGCCCGCATACGCCACGGTTTTGCGGACAGCAACGGCTGTTCAGGAAGCAGCCGCTGGGGTTACGGCTGCAACAACACCGGAGTATGTGCAAGCAAAACAAAAGCGTGCAACTGCTGAAGCAGAGTTAGCGCAGGCGCGTGCCAGCTTGGAACGCGCGCAAGCACGGTTAGATGAGCTGACCGCGCAGGCTAATGCCAAAGCAGAAGCTGAAAAGCGAGCAGAAGCTCAAGCCAAAGCAGATGCTGAAGCACAGAATACCCGTAAGAAGAACGGCCGAAAGAATACGCTCGCACATACGGGCACAGACTTCACAACCGTTCTTGTAGCTTCAATGCTCACGCTTATGGGAGGTTCAGTAGTTCTAGCAGCTCGTCGGCGCAAAGACTGCTGATAATCATTCCTGAGACTCTCAGTGCATGAATAAGGAAGCACCTGGCTGAACCGTAACTGGTCAGTCAGGTGTTTTCTATGCTCAGGTACCTGCCCGAAGGCCAATACTTCACGAGATTACGTCCTACCCGTGCGTCTTGAGGGTGTGCGCGACTTTTCTTTATGTCGTCGCGTTTATCCATTGGTCCTACCCGTGCGCTCTGAGTGTGTGCGTCCTGCCCGTCCTGCCCGTCGTGCGTCTTGAGCGTATACGCCCGTACCTCCTCAATAATCCTTGAGAAAATATCGACCGCCCGTTTCGTTCCGCGCCGCTATTACACCGAAAGCAGCCTAGATTTACGCAGTAAAAAGAGTATGCGGATCAATAACTCCACCGTGTGCATCAAAATCTGCCTGAACACGTTCACGCAGATCTGCGTCGGTAAGGAAATCGAAAGCAGTTGCCGCAAGCGCATAAGCACCATCAAGGATTGCCTGATCCGCAGTCGGCATACATGCGGCATCTGCCATATCGCGCGTATGCAACATTAAGTGAGCACCACCAATAGCAACCAACGGATGTATTCCCGGCACTCGGATAGACACATTACCGAAATCTGTGGAAGCAGCCAAGGTTTCCGGCACAGCACCAAAAGGTAACGGATTACGCCCACGTTCACGCATCGCTGTTATGAAAGAGTCCAACAAATACCGGTTGGAACGCACAGGCATTTCGTTAGGAACTTTATCGTGGATGATTTCCACGCCGGTTCCCGTCATCAACGCTGCTCCGCTGAACACATCTGTGACTCGTGAATCTAAATCAACAAGGGTATCAATATGCTTTGAGCGGATACGTACTTCCAGTTCTGTGCGCTCAGGAATAATATTGGCTACGGCCCCACCATCAGCAATGACCGCGTGGATACGATCTGAAGCCGGTAATTGCTGGCGCAGCAGCCCTAACCCATTTAATGCAAGAACAGCTGCATCCAAAGCATTACGACCCATGAAAGGCGCGGAAGACGCATGCGCGGGAACCCCATGATAGACCACGCGGAAACGACGGATTCCTAACCAGGTTTGGTCTGCAAGGTCAACATTGTATGAATGAGCCATGATCGCTGCGTCCACGTCGTCAAAAGCGCCGCGATCGACAAGCATTTGTTTGCAGGTGGAGTTTTCTTCAGCTGGAGTAGTCTGGAAAACAATCCGACCAGGTATGCCCTGAGGGTTTTCACGTTGAAAAGCAGCAAGAGCAAGGTAAGCACCCACGGATTGCGCGCACATCACATTGTGCCCACAGCCGTGTCCTATATTGGGTAGGGCATCAAATTCGCACAGTAAAGCAATGGTGGGTACATGCGCAGGAGCGCCTTCCGGACGGGTAAGGCTAGTGTGCGCAGTGTCAGATTCAATGGATGATCGCAGTGCTGTCGGAATGTCATACACGCCCGCCTGTGAATCGAGCGAATGGCGGTGCAGTATCTCTTGGACTTGCAAAAGAGCATAGTGTTCCTCGAAACCCACTTCTGGATGCGCATGTAAAGCATGTGAAAGAGAAATGAGTTCAGGGGCAAGAGCGTCAACAATGTCGCTCAATGTCTTCTTATGTTCAGGATGCCGAGGAGCGATTGCTTCCGCTGCGGGGAGCGAGGCAACGAATTCATGGCCTTCGGCGAGCAGATGCTGTCGATGCGCGCCACTGGGGGTGGTGGGCTTTGATAAGTCGCGCATATTTTTCCTTTTCGTCACGAGTATCGAATACGTCAGCTCTATAGGGCGGTTGCGGCAGGTTCTTGGGGGCTGAATTCCCCGACCAGTGATTGATTCATTGCATGGCGTATGTCTGTGCCTGTGAAACCGGCAACGTGCAGTACATACAGTTTGGTGTACAGGGCCTCGAAAGTAGCGTCATAGCCGCTGAGGGCTCCTAGACGAGCCAGCGAATTTCCGGCTGCATATGTGCCCAGATGCACTCCACCTACAGGGGATTGACTTGAAACGACAAGGGTGCCGCCCTTGTCACAGTATCCTGCAAGTATACGGCAGAAATCAGGGTCCGTATCAGGGCCATTTCCTGCACCGTAAGCTAACAAGATCACAGCATCAGGAGCATCCACTTTCGAGTTGTGAGGCAGTAGCTGCTCGTGGAGGCGGCGCATATTCATAGCTGGCGTGATAGTGATTGGCACAATATCTGGCAGGTGCTGCGCGTCCTCAAAAGAAACAGAACGACCAGTAACGTCAGAAGCGGCGCTCAGAGCTGAAATATAAGGTGAAGTAGTGTTTGTGTGTACGGTTGTCGTGGGTGCGATCGGTGATGCTTCGCCGTGCGTGTTGATCTGCGCTCGCAGGACAGAATTCGGTGAAATAAATCCTGTGAAACTTTCCGAATAACGTTTAGTGGCGCGTACTCCAAAATGCAAGTGTCCGTTAAAGAATAGGGAAACACCAGCATAATTATCTGTTTGTGAGGTGGCGCAGGCTAATGCTCCACGCACATTACTGAGCGCATCGGATTGAGGGGCAGACCACGGTAGTTGAGCGCCGGTGAGGATAACAGGTATGTCAATATCTGCCAGCAGGAAACTGAGCGCGCTGGATGTATAGGCCATCGTATCTGTGCCATGTAAAACGATGATCGCATCGTAGTTTTGTGCTCGTGTGCGACAGATCGCGGCGATCCCATACCAGTCTTTTGCGTTGATATTGGCTGAATCAATAATGCGACTGTAATACTCGACTGTGTATGAGACTGAGGAACCGGTAATGTTTTTGCTCAGCCATTCTTCAATTCCGTGCGCAGGTGCAAGCCCAGAGCTGGTCTGACGCATCCCAATGGTGCCACCGGTGTACAGGAAAAGAATTTTCATAATGTCAGGCGGGTATACGAGCTAAAGCGGCGAGGGCTTGCTCGTAGTCAGGATCCTGACGGATTTCATTGACCAGTTGCGTGTATCGGACGATACCTGACGTATCAAGAATGATGATGCTGCGTGCGCACAGGTCTTTCAATGGACTATCAATCAGTCGAACACCATACAGGTTAGCGAAATCTGAACGGAAAGCAGAGGCGACGGTGACATTGTCGATGCCTTCTGCCGCGCAGAAACGTTGTAAGGCAAAAGGTAGGTCATGTGATATGCATAGGACGCGCGTATTTTCTAAGGTTGCGGCGTGCTGATTGAATGTGCGAACAGATGTTGCGCATATGCCGGTGTCAACTGACGGAAAAATATTGAGGACGATCCGATAGCCGGCGTATGTGCTTAATTGAATATCTTCAAGATTGCTTCCAACTACGGTAAATTCTGGTGCTTGCGTGCCGTGAGCGGGTAGCTCACCGATTGTATGGACAAGTTTTCCTTGGAGATGTGTTGTAGCCATGTCATCAGTATATGCAGCAAGGTCGTGCGGGTGTCTATCGAGTTTTATGGGACAAAGCATGAGTGGAGAAGCACATTGAGTGCTGTTCCAGCAAAAATACTCAGGATGAGGTTGTGTTTCCACAGGTGAATAAGCACTGTGACAGCTAATGAACTAAGGGTCGCGGCGGCTGATATTCCTGAAACGTTTCCGATGTCATGCAGTGTGTATACCGCAAGTATGAGCATGATTCCTAGGGGCATACGTTCACGGAGGAACTCAATGAGGGTGCTTTTACTTAAGGGAACAATAATCAGGAAAGGGAAGGCACGTAGCGCCCATGTGATAGTGCCGGCGATCAGTATGGCAATGAGCATGTACAGGTAATCAGGCACGATTTTCCTTTCGTTTTAATAGGAAAAAACGTCCAATGAGGGCTGTGACAAAAAGGGTCATTGAGATGAGGAGCATGTTATGTGGTGATGTAACGATTCCAATAAGTGCGCTGCATAAGGCGAGAGCTGAGATCGGGATGGAACGGCGGTAACGGTAGGATTCTAAGGTAAGTACGGTAAAGAGTGCGGTGACGGCAAAATTGAGGCCTTTAATGTAGGGCGGAATGAAGTTTCCGACAAAGGCTCCGAAGGTAACGGAAGCGATCCATACCCATTGGATACTTGCGACGATGGAAAGTAAAGAGGCGTGGCTCCAATTGTGAGGGCGGGCGCTTGCTGTGACGGCGTAAACTTCGTCGGTGAGGCCAAAGGTGCCGTAGATTTTCCATCCGATGCCGCGAATTTTGTTGATGGGGAATGAGAGTGCGTAGAAAATATGTCGAAAATTTACTAAAAGCGCGGTGAGTGCTATTTGACTGAGGGGTGCAAGTGCCGCAAGCATCCCTACTAAAAGAAATTCAAGGGAGCCTGCATATACGCATGTGGCAAGGAGGGGTCCCCACCACCATGCAAGTCCTGATTGTGTCACGACAACACCGAGGGCAAGCCCTAGGGGAATCATTGCTAAAGTGGCGGGAAGTGCTGCGTGTATGCCGCGACTGATTTCTCTGAAACAGCTGTGATGTGACGGAATATCCGTAGTTTCACTGTGGGGGAGTACGTGTGGCATATGAGTAATGGTATTTCGTGTGCTTTACCGATTGAAAGAGGTATCGCGCAGTGAGCACTTACCCTGAGTCTGTCCGCGTGTAAGGCTGAGACGGGGGAGTTGCATGGCTCGTTGAAGGTCATAAGTGAAGTAGCTGGCAATCAAAGTGCAGGCTGTCAGTGCAATGAACTTTTGTGTCTGTATCGCAGCGTATTCCTTGGGTTGGAGTGTTTTTTCTTGTGTTTCATGCGTTATGACGCGGTTTTGGAACTTCAGCAATGAAAGGCATGCTTAGCTTCACACGCTACGTAAAATATGTGTTCATATGCACTTTCGTACAAGGGAAGTCTCTAAAAAATCAAAACAACAGGATATAAGCCTTCCCTGAAAGCACG
The DNA here is from genome assembly GCF_021083625.1 of Schaalia sp. lx-100. NCBI lineage: Bacteria > Bacillati > Actinomycetota > Actinomycetes > Actinomycetales > Actinomycetaceae > Schaalia > Schaalia sp. lx-100. Next base: position 165,704 of record NZ_JAJNRP010000006.1, read on the forward strand.
TCATCCCCAGATGTGGGCCTGAGCCACGCTAAGATAGAGACGATCAATGACCTCTATGAACCTGCGAGTATGCCTTATGTCAAGTACTGTACAGAGGAACATCCTGCTGAACCCGGGACCCTCAACCACAACAGACTCAGTAAAATACGCTCAGATTGTTCCTGATATTTGTCCTCGTGAAAAAGAATTCGCCTCTCTTATGGCCCCTCTGCGCGAAGACCTTGTGCGTGTCGTTCATGGAAAACCTGAAGAATATACAGCAGTTCTTTTCTGCGGCTCTGGAACGATCTGTATTGACGTGGTGTTGAATTCCCTCCTTGACGAAGGGAAAAAAGCCCTTGTTGTGAATAACGGGTCATATAGCCAACGTGCCTGTGATGTCCTCACGGCCTACGGTCTGCCTTTCGTTGAAGTAAAACAACCAATTGATGATGTTCCTGATTTACACGTGATTGAAAAAGCGTTGAAAGATACTCCTGATGTGGGTTACGTGTACATGACTTTCCATGAAACAGGATCAGGACTACTCAATCCCGTCAGGGAAGTCGGTGCCCTTGCGCATAAATACGGTGCTTTCTTTATCACTGATTCAACATCAGCCTATGCGCTCATGCCGATAAATCTGTATGAGGACAATATTGATTTCTGTATGGCTTCTGCACAAAAAGGCATACAAGGAATGTCAGGCCTGTCATACGTGATTGGTCGCCGCGACATTATCGAAGCCTCCAAAAACTTCCCTGTGCGTTCCTACTACTGCAACCTATACATGCAGTATGAATTCTTTGAAAAAACAGGGGAAATGCATTTCACGCCTCCGGTACAAACCATCTATGCTGCGCGTCAAGCCCTCGATGAATACTTTGAGGAAGGCGAACAAGGTAAATGGCAACGGCATCAACGAGTGATGGCTGCAATCAGGGCAGGAATTGATCGCCTTGGTTTGAAAGAAATGCTGGATCGTCGCGTCCAATCGGGCCTTGTCGCTGCCGTGATATATCCCGATGACCCCGCATGGGACTTCGAGAAAATTCATGACTACTGCTATGAACGAGGATTCACAATTTACCCTGGGAAAATCGACAATAAAGGAACTTTCCGTCTGTGCGCACTCGGGGCAATTGACGCAGAAGATATCAATAATTTCTGGGAAGTCTTTGAACAAGCACTTATAGCTACTGGCGTAGCAGTTCCAGTAACCTACACGAATTAATCAGCAGCTTCACGCATTTACTGTAAGGACCATCCCATGACTATCGCTTATACAGCTTTCTGTACAGATGTTATCCACGAGGGACACCTCAATATCATTGCTCAAGCAGGAAAGTACGGAGATGTTGTTCTCGGTGCTTTAAGTGACAAAGCTCTGATCCGTTACAACAAATTCCCTACGATCTCGCAAGAAGAACGAGTGCGACTCTATGAGTCTTTAGAAGGGGTGAGCCGCGTCATCGTTCAAGAAGACTACTTGTATGATGACGTGATTGCTGACTTGAAACCTGATTATGTGATTCATGGCGATAATTGGCAAAACGGTCCTGAAAAAGCTATCCGTGACAATGTGCTCGGTCTTTTGGAACGTTTCGGAGGTGAACTGGTTGAAATCTCCTACACGCGGACAGAAAAAGCCCGAAAAGTAGATCAGCAGCTCCGCGAAAAACTGGCGATGCCAGAACATCGTCGCCGTCGTTTACGTCAACTCTTACAGATCAGCCCCGTCGTCAAAACAATTGAAGCTCACGATGGCTTGACGGGACTTATCGCAGAAAAAACAGTGGTGGACCATAATGGTCGGCTCGATCAATTTGATGCTATGTGGGTGAGTTCCCTCTGCGATAGTACAACTCGCGGAAAGCCTGACATTGAACTTGTTGATATGTCAGCGCGTCTGCGCACGATTGACGACATCATGGAAGTCACCACTAAACCGATCATCCTTGATGGTGACACCGGTGGCCTGACAGAACACTTTGTGTACAACGTGCGAACACTGGAACGTATGGGCGTATCCGCTGTCATCATTGAAGACAAAACCGGTCTGAAAAAGAATTCTCTTTTCGGCACAGAGGTAGAGCAAACTCAAGCACCTATCGAAGAATTCTGCGCGAAAATTGCTGCTGGCAAAAAAGCGCAGCTTACCGATGACTTCATGATTATTGCGCGTATTGAAAGTCTCATCCTTGAACGTGGGATGGAGGATGCTTTAGCGCGGGCGCGAGCCTTTGTTGGTGCAGGTGCTGATGGAATCATGATTCACAGTCGCCTGAAAGATCCTGCGGAAATCTACGAATTCTGTGATCGTTTCCGTGAGGAGGACCCGGATACTCCGATTGTTGTGGTGCCGACATCGTTTAATGTCGCAACAGAGGAAGAACTGGCCGCACATGGAGTCAATATTGTGATCTACGCGAATCAGCTAATTCGTGCGGCTTTCCCTGCAATGCAGGAAACTGCTCGCGGAATTCTTAAAGCACATCGGGCATTGGAAGTAGACGAACAGCTCATGCCATTTAAGGAAATCATTACCCTCATTGATGAACTGTAAGGGACTGTGATGGTACATCCTCAGGCAATTGTCATGGCAGCAGGGCTGGGAACACGTATGTCTCCTGTGACTCTGGAAACCCCGAAACCTCTGGTGACAGTTCAGGGGACATCTATGATTGAAACAGTGATAGGTGCCCTCCTGAATGCGGGTGTTACTCGTGTGCATATCGTGGTGGGCTATCTGAAAGAACAATTCCAGTTTCTGACAGAAAAATACCCCTCGGTGACGCTCATTAACAACGAGGAGTACCTGGAAAAAAACAACATATCGTCAATTTATGCGGCAGCGCATGTCCTGGATGAGGGGCCGACATTTATTTGCGAAGGCGACCTTGTTATTTCTGATCCGCAGATACTGTGCCAGCCTTTGGAAAGCTCCTGCTACTTTGGCCGCATGGTGCAGGGACACACAGATGACTGGGTTTTTGACTGCGATTCATCAGGTCGTATCACGCGCGTTGGGAAAAAAGGGAACGACACGTACGCGATGGTGGGCCTGTCCTTCTTTAATGCGCAGGACGCGCGTCACCTCGCTGAATATATTCGGCGCGCATATCAACAGGACGGGCATGAACAGCTTTTCTGGGATGACATCGTCAATAAACATATTCAGGAATTAGATCTGCGCATATGCCCCGTACAGGCAAACCAAATATCAGAAATTGATACGGTGGAAGAACTTGTTGCACACGATCCGAGCTACGCTCACGTACTGAAAGAAACGAATCATGCAGGTTGAGTCTTTTGTTAATGCCCTTGGTGCAGATTTCTATACGGGTGTGCCTGATTCCCAACTGAAAGCCCTGTGTAACTATCTGATGCACACATACGGCACAGATCCTGCGCATCACGTGATTGCGGCAAATGAAGGAAACTGCGTGGCTTTGGCTGCGGGCTATCATTTGGCTACAGGAAAAGTCCCTGTGGTGTATATGCAAAACAGCGGTCAAGGTAATGTGATTAATCCGGTTGCTTCGCTTTTACATGAGAAAGTGTACGCAATTCCGATGATTTTCGTCCTCGGGTGGAGGGGTGAACCTGGCGTACATGATGAGCCTCAGCATGTGTATCAGGGTGAGGTTACGCTGAAACTTTTAGATGATATGGGTATTCGTTACTGTATTGTCGGCAAAGATACCACCCCTGATGAACTACATGCCACAATGCGTGAATTTCGTTCCCTATTAGACCAAGGGCTTGATGTGGCTTTTGTTGTGAGGAAAGGTGCTCTTTCTTTCACTGGCAAGGTGGAATACGCGAATAATTACCCGATGAATCGTGAAGAAATTATCCGTCACATTGTTGAGGTCACAGGTGATGATCCGATTGTGTCCACTACGGGGAAAGCAAGCCGTGAGCTTTTTGAGATCCGTGAGGCGCGGGGGCAAGGACACGAGCGTGACTTCTTAACGGTCGGTTCGATGGGGCATGCTTCCTCTATTGCATTAGGTATGGCTCTGGCAAAACCACAGCAAAGGCTGTGGTGTATTGATGGAGATGGCGCGACCTTGATGCATATGGGGTCATTGGCTTTGATCGGTGCGCAAAAGCCGCGTCACCTCATCCATATTGTGATTAATAATGAGGCTCATGAAACGGTAGGTGGTATGCCGACTGTTGCGGGACACATTGACCTCGTAGGTATTGCGCGTTCCTGTGGTTATGAGTATGTGGCTTCAGCAGCCACCTATGAGCAGCTTGATACAGAGTTAAAGAAAGCCTGTGAAGTGTCGGGTCCTGTCTTTGTTGAAGTACGGTGCAATATTGGGGCGCGTGAGGATTTAGGTCGCCCCACTACAACGGCGCGTGAAAATAAAGAAAATTTCATGTCCTATGTGGCTACTTTGAACTGAAAGAACCTCAGGATAAAAGTGAGGATTTCATATGAAAGAGTATGACGATCAGACATTGCATCATGTTCAGCAATGCGAACTGGGTATTCTCAAAGATGTCGTGGAGATATGCGAGGAACACGGTCTGACCTATTTTGGTTTAGCAGGAACAGGTATTGGTGCAATGCGTCATCAAGGATTTATTCCATGGGATGATGATATTGACATCGGTATGCCGACCCGTGATTTAGATACTCTGATCGAAATTATTCAGCAACAATATGCGGATAAGTATGCGGTAATGAATGCTGACATTAACCTTGAGTATCCTTTAGCAACAACTCGTATCATGTTGAAGGGAACTGAGTTTAGCGAGGAAGCGCTGTCGAAACTTCCCTTAGATTTGGGAATTTTCTTGGATATGTATGCTTTCGATAATGTTGCCGATGATGAAAAGGCGTATCGGAAACAAGCTTGGGATGCGTGGTTTTGGGCGCATATCCGTATTTTGTTGAGTATTCCGGACCCGGTTATTCAAATGTCAGGGTGGAAAGGCACTGTAATGAAAGCCGCGTGTCTGGCTGCTGCGGGTGCTTTCAAATTTTTCCGCGTGTCAAAGAAATGGGTGTATCGTCGTGAAAAGGAAGCGCGTACACGATATGCCCGCCAAAAAACACAACGTATCGGCTATTTGTGCGATACGAACCGTTTTACTCAGACATATGCTTGGAAAGATATTGTTCCTTTGTCTCGTGTGCAATTTGAGGGAATGGAACTATGTTTCCCTAAAGAAATTGATTCGATGCTGAGGGATATGTTTGGTGATTACATGCAGCTTCCCCCTCTGGAAAAACGGAAGAATCATTTCCCGGCTCGGCTTGATTTTGGCCCGTACTAGTGGCCGCTGTGGGTGAAGTAAACTCACGTCTTATGTGGTAGGTTCGCCTGTCGATATCGCTATCGGCAGGCGTTCATGTATGGCGCCTATGTTTTCCTTATAGCGGCAACGTGTACACCTGTAAAAAAGGGGAGAGCCGGATTCATTTAGTTGTGCGTATCAGCAGGGGGAGTGTGCGTGTGAGCAGCATGCCGCCTCAAACCCCACAGGGTTGCGATAAGGAAAACGAAAGCCAAGACAGCCATTGATGAATCGTATAGGATACACGCTCCCATAATGCCCCATCGTTGAATAAAAGAGGGGGTTGCAAGTAATGCAAAAAGAGCTGCGCACCCGTATCCCACAACAATGAAACGTTGCATACGTATAGTGACGATTGCGTAGTACAAAATCACGCCGAGAGCATTGAGTAAACCACCGAAGATGAGTACAGCAAGTTCAAGGCGATATGACGAAATATCGACACTGTAAATCAAAGAGAGCAACTCTGGTCCGTATGGCCAGGCCACGGCCATTGTGAGTGCAGAAGCCAAAGCAACTACAGCAAAACCTTTCGTGATGATCCTAAGGAAAGCGCTCTTATGGCCTTGGGACCAGCGATCAGCCAGATCTGTCAGCAGTGGCTTAAACACGAATCCGCTGAGCAGGTTAATGACGAGGGACGGCATGAACACAATTGAATAGTATGTTTGGAATTGCTTTGTCATAAATTCTTCGATGCCATACCGAGGCGCATTACTTAGGTAGGCCAGCAAGAAGGAGCCAGCAAAAAGCGGAGCACATGTGATAAGTAACTGTGTCATGCTTTTCCACTGAAAATGTGGTTTTAATGAAACAAATGAACGCGCCGGTAGAATATTTAAGGCGATCATGACCACGCTGGAAGCCACGAAAGAGAGCATGCACGCTAAAAGCATGTCACCGGTTACCATCACAGCGCAGGCGAAAGAAACTGTCGTAGTAAGCCCTCGAAAAAAGAAAGCTTTCCCAGCAATATCAAGTCTGCCTCGCTGTTGAAACATACCGTGGAATACGTCTTCAAAGGAGTCAAAAAGCCTGAGGGAGGCAATAAATATCAGCAGTAAGGCTTCAAAGGATTTCCCGTTGCTGTAGGTCGCGTAAGCGATAACACCGGCGATCATGAGCAGGCATGTCACTATGCGTGTAGACAGGTAGACCCCAAAGGAAAACCTTTCACGCATATCTGTAGCCTGGTAGGGCCTGATTTCAAAGTGCCCGAGTACTTGAAGTTGCTGGGCAATAGCGAAAGCAAGGGAAAAAATACCGCCCGTGTATGCTCCCATTGCGCGAGTGACTGCCATGAGCATGAGAACACTGGCAGCAGCATTCATCATGGAGCCAAGTGTGTTCCACAGGTAGTTTTTCTTCATCTGTTGGGCGTGACCAGATGAGCTGCTGTTTTTTTCCTGCTCAGGATTTGTGGAAACTTTTACGATCTTCTTTTCCTGAAGGGCGTTGCTGCCAAAGTTCTCCGGTGTTTCCTCATGAGGCGACGAACTCATGCGTAATCTCCGAAGTCAAGACGACCAGGATGGTGATTTTTACGGTTGTCCTCGGGGGGAAGCTGCATGTAATCGCCGTAGCCGCGTCGCAATATCGTGTCGTATGCGTGGGGGAGTTTCACGGTGATATTTTCAAAAGTGTGTTCAATCAGGGGGAATACTTCCGCTTTGGTGACAGCCCACGCTAAAGGATTCATGTCAGTGTAATCCGCGTACAGTGTTTTTTCGTCGGCTGTGTCATGTTCAGCCATGCGTGCAGCTTTTTCCCAGCGTTGATGAATGAACGCAGGGGAGAATCCTGTGAGTTTCATGAGCCAGTGTGTGATAAAACATGCAGAGCGGACCGCGACTAATTGTGGACCTTGTAAGGACAGGTGCGGGTGTGGGGTGGCTCGTAGGAAAGATAAACGCCCCCATAACCATGTGCGGCGAGCTTGTTTACGGTAGACCTTGGGGTCGCGGGGGACTTGATCGAGTGCGTAAATGCCGATGCTGATGGGGTATTGGAAGCGGCATTTCATAAATTCGTCGGGAACGCAGTATGTTCCTTTGAGTGCGAGTGTTGCGTTGCATGCGGGGAAATGCGGGTCAGTGTGCCAGTCAATCAGCTCGAAAGCGTCCCCAAGGGCTGCGGGAGCTTCACGGAGGAAACGTTCAAAATCCTCACGAAATAATGCGACATCAATATCATCATCCCACGGAATAAAACCGTTGTGACGGATAGCCCCAATTGCTGTTCCAGCATAGGAAAAATAGGGGATGTGAAGCTGGGCGCATACACGATCGAATTCTTCAAGGATCAAAGTAGAGACGACTTGTAATTTACGCAGGACGGCAGGGTCATCATACTGTTTGTACGCCATCTATAGTGCCTCACTTGTGATCTGATGTATATGGACATCCTTGATAAGAATGTGCCGGAGTTAGGGCGTTCGGTTACCCGCTTTTTAATCAGCGATCCGTGCGCACCTTAGTTTATCGCGTAAGGGTCGGTGTACACCTTATGCTAGAGGTAGTAGTTTCTGAAATCCCCGATAGTTTTGGACGTGAAATATGTTTCTTCCTGCTGACCACACATTTGCTGTCTGTGCTTATGGTGAAAGTCCGTTTCTTGGTGAATGTATTCAGTCCTTACGTGCGCAAACTGTCGGTACGAATATTGTTGTGGTGACATCGACTCCTTCGCAGTACATTGAGTCGGTCTGCGCGCAGTTTGCTTGCCCTGTGGTGGTGAATGAGGGTGAAGCTGGGATTGCAGGTGACTGGAATTTTGCGGTGCGTACAGCTGGAACACCTTTGGTGACAATTGCTCATCAAGATGATGTGTACCGACCACATTACGCTGAAGAAGCGTTACGTATGCTGAACCAGGCAGAACAGCCTCTGTTGTATTTCACGGATTATGGGGAGCTACGTGAAGGGCATGAAGTTTTAGATAACAGGCTTTTACGTGTGAAACGCTTTTTACTGCGTGGGTTGAAGAATCCTGCACATGCTGCACGTAAGGGTGTTCGGCGGCGGGCTTTATCGTTGGGCTGTTCTATTTGTTGTCCTTCGGTGACACTTGTGACAAGTGTGTTTGAGCAGCCTCTTTTCCGTTCTGATTTCCGTTCGAACTTGGATTGGCAAGCGTGGGAGTACCTATCGCGTCTTGATGGGAGTTTTGTGTATAACCCGCAGGTGCTTATGCTTCATCGTATTCATGAGGATTCAGAAACCAGTAAGTTGATTCAGGATCAGAGTCGCCGAGCTGAGGATTTAGCAATGCTGAAGAAATTCTGGCCTGAGCCTTTGGCGCGAATAATTAATGTGGCTTACGCGAAAGGTCAAGATAGTAACGCTTCGTGATAAAAGGATTGGCCTCCCCGCGCATGTGGAGAGGCCAGTCTAGGTTAAGGTCGTCCCTTTTTTCGTCATTTGGCTTGCCTATATGCGTGGGCAGGCCAAATGTATTGGGTATGAGTATTTCATGACAAAGCTGCTGCAACTGCGAGTTTCAGGGCTGATTGGAAACGTGTTTCGCGTTCCTGCGCGCTCATGTCGGATGAGTGATCGAGGAGATGGTCGGATACGGTGAGTATCGCTAGGGCTTGTGTGCCGTGGTGGGCTGCTATTCCGTAGAGCGCTGCTGCTTCCATTTCAACGGCAAGAACACCGTGTGCGGCGAGTTTTTCTGTTTGTCCTTCAGGGGTGAAGTAGAAGTGGTCGCGGGAAATGATTGTTCCGGCGTGTACTTTACCGTCGAGCTGCCCGTTCGCGGCGGCTCGTTGACTTTCTTCCCATGCGGCTTGAGCGAGGTGGAAGTCAGCGACAGCGGAAAAATTGACTCCGGGAATACGTAGCTGGTTCATGGCAGAGTCTGTATGTGCGCCTGTGGCGATGACGACGTCACCGACAGCGACATTCGGTGAAATGCCGCCTGCTGTGCCGATGCGGATAATGCGTTGTACGTCGTAGTGTGAAAAAAGTTCTGTGGCGTAAATGGAAGCAGAAGGTTGGCCCATTCCTGACCCCATGATGCTCAGGGGTTGTCCGTTTACTGTGCCAGTGAAGCCAAGCATTCCTCGAATGTCTGTGACGAGTCGGGGGTTTTCAAGGATGAGGGTGGCAATTCGTTCTGCGCGTTTGGGGTCGCCGGGCATGAGGACTGCGGGGGCAAAGTCGCCAGAATGTGCGCGAATATGTGGTGTGGGCATGGTTCCTCGTTTACTGGATAGTTTTTGTGTTGAAGCTTACTGTGTTCGCCAGAAGGCTGCATATGCAATGGTGTTTTGTGGGGAAGACTGTAGGGAGAATCCTTGAAAAGTCTTGAAATGCTGTGAATGTGAACGTTACCGGAAAAAGAGTGAAAAAATCTGCGGGTGCAGGTGAAGTTTTTTGTGTAAGTGAAGGTGAAGATTGTTGTTCCTGTTGAAATTTTGAGGAAGATTTTTGCTGTCGTCTTGCTCTGTGTGAGTGCATGTTTTTCCTTGAAAACCGCAGAAAAACAGGCATTTTGGGCACTTTGACGAAGCGAGGAAATTTATGATTTAGATAACGATTGCGCAACAGTTGGCTCCTTCAGTTTGGCTGTTGCTTTGACATGCGCTACGGTTATCTCATAGTCGCAAAGGAGCGATAGCGCCTCGATTTCGTTAGCGCTAACGATGACTTTGTGAGGACGTAGGTACAGGGCTGTACCTTGTATATCAAGGGGTGAGATAGTGACAAACTTGCTTGAGCTAAAGGGGATCTCCAAGACCTTCCCTGGGGTCAAAGCGCTGTCGAATGTGAATATCAATCTTCGTGCCGGTGAAGTCCTTGGGCTTTGCGGCGAAAATGGCGCAGGAAAATCGACTCTCATGAAGATCCTCACGGGTATTTACACAGCCGATGCGGGGGGTGAAATTTGGCTAAATGGAGAGCAAGTTCAGGTTCAAAACCCCAATCATGCGCGTGACTTAGGCCTGAGCATTATCCATCAGGAACTGAATATTATTCCTGACCTCACTGTTGCCCAAAACCTCTACATTGGACGCCCAGGGTCACATACGGGTTCGTTTATCAGTGATGCGAAACTTGTGAAATCTGCACGTGAGCTTTTTGCTAGGCTCAACATGGATATCGACCCCACCGCCTACTGTCGTGACCTGCCGGTGGCTCGTTTACAGATGGTTGAAATTGCGCGAGCACTGTCATTTGATTCTCGTATTCTTGTGATGGATGAGCCAACCGCTGCTTTGACGACACGTGAAACAGAGACCCTATTTGGACTGATCCGTAATTTCGTTACACCTGAAACAGGCCTTATTTACATTTCTCACCGTATGCCGGAAATCGAAGAAATCACAGACCGTGTATCTGTGTTGCGTGACGGTGAGTATGTTGGAACTGTCAACACCAAAGAAACCGAAATGCGTGAGGTTATTTCGCTCATGGTGGGACGTGAAGTTCCTGCGGATGCTCGGCCGAAAACTTCCCCAGTGAGTGATGAAGTGGTTCTTCGTGTGAGCGATTTATCCACTCGTAAACTTTTGAAAGACATTTCTTTTGAGGTACGCAAAGGCGAGATCTTTGGTTTTGCTGGCCTGATGGGGGCTGGACGTACAGAGGTCGCGCGTTGCGTATTCGGAGCTGACCATCGAGTCAGCGGCGACATTGAAATTAATGGTCGTAAAACCTCTATCCACAGTGCGCGTGATGCTGTACGTGCAGGTATTGGTTACCTTTCAGAAGACCGCAAACGTTATGGTCTTCTTTTGGAACAAGACATTAAATTCAACTCAGTATTAACGTCGATGGAGACTTTCTCTGTCGCTTCGGTTCTGCAAGGACGTAAGATCGCTCGCGAAGCCGAAGAATACGTTGATAAATTGCGGACTCGTACACCATCGGTCAATCAGCTTCTGCGTAATTTGTCCGGTGGTAACCAGCAAAAAGTCATTATCGCCAAGTGGTTGATCCGTGACAGTGAAGTTCTTATTTTCGATGAACCGACTCGCGGTATTGACGTTGGCGCAAAAGAAGAAATCTACGAACTTTTAGAGGAACTCGCGGCACAAGGGAAAGCTATCATTGTGATTTCCTCTGAACTACCGGAAGTTCTTCGTCTCTCGCACCGAATTGCCGTGATGGCTCACGGTCGCATTATCGGCACCCTCACCAATGAGGAAGCCACTCAGGAAAACATCATGGAACTGGCCACTGTCGGCCAGACTGAAGCGAATGGAGAAGTCGCGTGACTAAGGCAGCAGCTAAGGCGGCCCCTCAAAACCCTGTGATCGCCGCCATTAAATCCCAGATGCAGTTAATCTTCGTGATGCTCGCTCTGGTTGTGGTGTACCTGTACTTCATGTTTGCGGCACCCAACTTCGCACAATTTGGCATCTTCATGGATATCCTGCTTCAAGCAGCGTTTATGGGTGTGATGGCTCTCGGTGCTACTTTCATCATTGCCACCTCAGGTATCGACTTGTCAGTTGGTACAGGTATGACTTTCGTAGCAGTTTCTGCGGGCTTCTTCCTCTCCGAAGATGCAGGAAAATTTGGTCTCCCTTTGGTTGTCGGCTTAGTGCTCACACTTCTTGTCGGCGCATGTATGGGCTTCATTAATGGTGTGAATGTGTCACTCCTTGGCCTACCGCCGTTCATTGCGACACTGGCTATGATGATGGTGGCACGTGGTTTATCACTGGTTTTGTCAGGATCCCAAACCATTTCCATTAAAAACCCAGGCTACATTGCCCTTTCAACAGGTGAACTCATTCCCGGCTTCACGAACGCGGCCCTAATTTTCATTGTTGCTGCTATCGTTGCGGCTTTCTTGATGAACAAAACCCTTCTAGGTCGTTATTCAATCGCTATCGGCTCAAATGAAGAAGCAACCCGCCTTTCCGGTGTCAATGTTCGCTTCTGGAAGATCCTCATTTACACCGTTGCAGGTATCTTCATGGCTCTCGGAGCCATTTTGTACTCGGCACGTTTCGGATTCGTTCAGCCTGCTGAAGGTATCGGATTCGAACTGAATGTCATCGCGGCAGTTGTTATCGGCGGTACTTCGCTGGCCGGTGGACGCGCCTCGATTTTCGGCACTGTCATTGGTGCCCTCCTCATGGAGACTCTGAAGAAAGGCTTGACCATGATGGGTGTGCCATCAGAATGGCAGCTCGTCGTCACAGGTATCGTCGTTCTTCTCGCAGTCTTCGTTGACAATATCCGTCGGGCACGGGCCGCTTCGGTCTGAGTCCCTTACACCACGGGCACTTCACGTGTCCATCCACAGATGTGGCGGAGCACCCGCTTCGTCATCACCACGAAAGGAACACCAATGCGCTCCATCGGACGTATTATTGCCGCTGCCGCGGTGGGAACCTTGGCCCTCGGTTTGGCTGCCTGCTCAAATGGCGGTGCCCAATCTGCTAGCAATGCTGCTGCCTCGGGTCAATCAGCCGCTTCCGCTCCTGCAGGAGGCGACACCATTTACCTCGTGTCAAAGGGCTTCCAGCACCGCTTCTGGCAAGCAGTGAAGGAAGGCGCTGAACAGGCTGGCAAGGAATTCGGATACAAGGTTGTATTTGTCGGTCCTGAAAACGAACAGCAAGTGACACAGCAGCTTGACATGCTCAAGTCTGCTCTGGATGCTAAGCCTGCCGCTATCGGCTTCGCCGCTCTGGACTCAGGTGCAGCTCAGCCTGTTCTGGAAAAGATCAAGGCTGCCAATATTCCGGTTATCGCATTCGACTCTGGTGTGGATTCCGACATTCCATTGACCACAGTCCAGACAGATAACTACGCTGCTGCGCAAGAAGCCGCTAAGCACATGGTTGAACTGATTGGCGGTAAAGGCACAGTTGGTTTAGTCTGCCATGACCAGACCTCTGAGACAGGTAAGAAGCGTTGCACAGGCTTCCAGGACTACATGAAGAAGAACGCTCCTAATGTCAAGGTCCTCGAACCACAATATGCCGGTGAAGTTGGTCTGGCTGCGAACACAACCAAGTCCATTATCCAGGCAAATAACGACATCGTAGGCATCTACGGCTCCAACGAAGCTGCTGCAACCGGTGCTATTCAGGGTGCAAATGAAGTTGGTAAAGCTGGTCTGTCAGTTGTTGGTTTCGACTCCGGCAAGACTCAGATTGAAGCTATCAAAGCTGGCACACAGGCAGGCGCTGTTACACAGGCTCCTGTGCGTATCGGTTACGAAACCGTGAAGGCTGCAATCGCCGCTATCAAGGGCGAGAAGCTTGAAAAGGTTATCGACTCCGGCTTCGCTTGGTACGACAAGTCCAACATCGACGATTCAAAGATCAAAGCGAACCTGTACGAGTGACGTACAAGCGGAGTAGGGCGAGTGCGAGCAATCTGCTCGCCCTACTCCACACCCACACATAAGGATCCGAGGGGGAACTCACCCCTCCAGAAACACATAAAGGAATAAAGGGATATGACTCAGCACCCCCGTATCGGTATCCGCCCCACTATTGACGGTCGACGTCGCGGAGTACGCGAAAGCCTTGAAGACCAGACAATGGCAATGGCACAGCGCGTCGCTAAACTTTTTACTGAAAATCTTCGCTACATCGATGGTGAACCTGTTGAAGTTGTCATTGCTGACACTACAATTGGTGGCGTTGTTGAAGCACAAAATTGCGCCGCTAAATTCCGTCGTGAAAATGTGGGGCTCACACTGAGCGTCACGCCATGTTGGTGCTACGGAACAGAAACCGTTGACATGGACGCCAATATGCCTCACGCAATCTGGGGATTTAATGGCACTGAACGTCCTGGCGCTGTCTACCTTGCTGCTGCTCTGGCCGGACACGCACAACTGGGAATCCCAGCCTTCGGTATCTACGGAAAAGAAGTTCAAGACTGCGACGACGAAACCATTCCAGCAGATGTACGAGGACGACTCCTTGACTACGCAACCGCTGGACTTGCCGTTGCACAAATGAAAGGTGAATCCTACCTTTCAATGGGTGCCGTCTCTATGGGTATCGCAGGATCCGTTGTAAAAGATGAATTCTTTGGCCCCTACCTGGGTATGCGCAACGAATACATCGACATGACGGAATTTACCCGCCGTATCGACGAAAAAATCTACGACGAAGAAGAATACGAAGTCGCATACAAGTGGATTCGTGAAAACCTGACACAAGGTGAAGACTTCAACCCCGAGCACAATCGTCATCCTGAACTCCACGAAGAATGGTGGAAGTTCGTCACCAAGATGACCCTCATCGGTCGTGACCTCATGCGCGGTAACCCCAAGCTCGCTGAAGCTGGCTGGGGCGAAGAAGCGCAAGGGCACGGTGCTCTTGCCGCTGGTTTCCAAGGACAACGCCAATGGACTGACCATTTCCCCAATGGCGATGTTTTAGAAACCCTGCTGAACACTAACTTTGACTGGACCGGAAAGCGTCAGCCATGCATTCTTGCCACAGAGAATGACTCACTGAACGGTGCTTCCATGCTCTTTGGTCACTTACTGACCAACACGCCTCAGATCTTCTCTGACGTGCGTACATACTGGAGCCCAGAATCCATTGAACGTATTACCGGCTGGAAACCCGAAGGCCGTGCAGCTGTTGGCCTACTTGATCTACGCAACTCAGGTTCAACAACGCTTGACGGTGCTGGACGTTCTGTACGTGACGGTGAGCATGTCATTAAGCCTTGGTGGGAAATGACAGATGAAGACCAGCAGGCTGCTTTGGATGCCACCACATTCCATCCGGCCACGTATGAATACTTCCCTGGTGGAGGTTTCTCCACGCACTTCCGCACTTCAGGTGAAATGCCTGTGACCATGTGCCGCATCAACCTGGTTGCCGGTAAGCCGGTTATTCAGATTGCTGAAGGCTGGACAGTAGAGCTTCCTGATGAGGTATCGACAATCATCGAAAACCGCACCGACCGCGCATGGCCAACCACCTGGTTTGTTCCAAATCTGACAGGTGAAGGCGCTTTTGCAAGCGTTTACGATGTGATGAACAACTGGGGTGCAAACCACGGTGCCATCAGCTATGGACATATTGGTGGGCAACTCATCACCTTGGCCTCAATGTTGCGTATTCCTGTGAATATGCACAATGTGCCGGAAGAACGTATTTTCCGTCCAAAGGCATGGTCACTGTACGGCACCGCAGATCTTGAAAGTGCCGACTACCGCGCATGTGAATCTTTCGGTCCGCTCTACCGATAAGTTTCCACAATAAGCTACGAAAAGTGGCCTAGGGTCACATAAGCCCTAGGCCACTCGTGTAGTTCACTGACATATCTGTAATAGCGCTGCTGCTTTTTGCAGATAACTGGAACATGCCACTGACATATCTAACGCCACATGAAGATCCTTCTCGCGCACATTTAACGACACTGAAGCTCTGAAGCGAAATAGCAAAACAATAAGTTCGTACACTTCATGTGCTTCTCACAGTACAAATGGAACACGCAACGAAATGGCAGGGCCATACGAAGCGTGCGGGGCGGTTTTTCTTTGAGGTGAATTCGACAATCGGAGAAAAAATGACTACGGTTCTTGCAGTTGATCTTGGATCTTCCTCTGGGCGCGTGTTAGCCGGTACGTTCAAAGATGGGCGTATTGAAGTTACTCATATCCATCGTTTTTATCATGAAGCACAACGAGTCAATGGGGCACTGTTGTGGGATCTTGAGTCACTGTGGAACGAAACGGTTCATGGACTCACATTAGCTATTCAACAATTTCCAGATGCCCAGTCGGTTTCTGTTGACACGTGGGGTGTGGATTTTGTTCCACTTGATCGTCAGGGTCAGCCTGTAGGAACTCCACATGCGTATCGTGATGAGCGGACGGTGCGAACACATGAAGAATTTCGTGCTCGTCTAAATGACCGTGAGTTTTTCACTCTCACAGGTATTGCACCTGCAACGATTAATACAGCGAATCAGCTTGTGGCACTCACAATTGAAGAACCTGAACTTGTTGATCGTATAGATAAGGTTCTTTTACTGCCAGATTATTTCGCATGGAAGCTATCCGGTATTCAAGGATGGTCGCGTTCTATTTGTTCCTCCTCAGGATTATGTGAACCTGGGTCGCCACGCTGGTCAGATGAAGTTTTTGCGCGATTAGGTGTGCCGCGTCACTGGGTGGGGGAACTGAATGATGATTTAACGGTGGTAGGCCAGTGTCGCGTCCCTGGATTAGAACAGCTGACCGTTGTACGTGGTGGTGCGCACGATACGGCGTGCGCAGTTCATGCGCTTCCGATTGACGAGGGCGTGGATGCTTGGTGGCTGTCGTGCGGTTCATGGTCGGTGCTTGGTGCTATGGAAGATCACGCACTGACTTCACCTGAGGCTTTCCAATTAGGTTTAACGAATGAATCACGGACAGACGGGGGTGTGCGTCCCTTATTCAACATTACGGGGATGTGGATCCTGCAGGAGCTGCAACGTCAATGGGAGCGTGAAGGAAATCCAACGGATATTGATGAGTTGGTTGCGGCTGCTCGTGAGTGTCCTTCACCGGATGTCCTTATTGATCCTGATGAACCGTATTTTGCCGAACAGGGTGAAATGGTTGAAAAAGTGAATAGGTACCTTGCTGACCGTGGTGCTACTCAACCTGCATCCGAAGCTGAATATGTGCGTCTCGTTATTGAATCTTTTGCTGCGCGTTATGCGCGAGGGATTGATGATCTTGCGCAGATCACAGGCTATAGGCCGCAGCAGTTGAATGTGGTAGGCGGAGGTTCGCGTAACCATTTGTTGTGCGATTTAACCGCTCAAGCTGCTCAGGTCAGAGTGGTTGCCGGACCTGTTGAAGCTTCTATCCTTGGTTCTTTGCTGGCCCAGTTAGAGATTCTGGGACATCTTGATCCGGCACTTCGCCCTGCAGTTATCGCAAAAACAGCAAAGACGCATGTACATGAACCAGCTCAGCTCTAAACGCGTTTCTCAAGCGGATGTTGCCCGTATTGCCGGTGTGTCGGTGAATACGGTTTCTCGCGTGGTGCGTGATGATCCGGAAGTAGCTGAATCTACCCGTAAGCGTATTCAGGCTGTATTGCATGAGGTCGGTTATCGTCCTAATTATGCGGCTCGTTCGCTTGTGAGTAAACGAACGGGTGTTTTGCATGTGACTTTAGCTGCGCCGATGTTTCATGGGCATGCGCGAGTGCTTTTGTCAGTAATGAATGCGGCAGCGGCTGCGGGTTTTCACGTGTCTGTTTCTAATGCGTGGGGTCAGGGTAATCGGGATCCTCATGAAATTGCGCCTTTTGATGTGGATGGCGTGGTGATTTTAGGTGGTCAAGAACCGACGGTCGATATGGCTTTACGATGTGGGAAGTCTGTTCCGACGGTGCTTTTGCTTTCGTCGGAACAAGGGCTTGATGGTGTTGGTACTGTCATCGTTGATAACGTGAAAGGCTCCTATCTGGCAACGAAACACTTGTTACATCAAGGCGAGAGGGACATTCTTTATTTGGAAGGTCCACGTTCTTGGAGTGATGCCCTTAAACGTCGTCAGGGTTTTGATGAGGCCTGCCAAGAGTGGGGGATTGAAGGGCGCATTGTATCCAGTGACTCGTGGAATGCCCGTGAGGGCTATGATGCGATGCTTTCGGTTCTTGATTTGCCGTCAGCATTGGCTTGCAGTAACGATCAGTTGGCGATGGGCGCGATGTGTGCTTTACAAGAGCGCGGTGTGTCAATTCCGAATGATATTCGAGTGGTTGGCTTCGATGATATGGATGGGTCGGAGTGTTTTTTCCCTCCTTTGACAACGATTCGTCAGCCTTTTGATCGTGTGGGTGGCAGTGCTGTCCGTCAGATACGTCAAATGTTGGATGGAAGTCCTCCGCAGGATATTTCTTTGGAACCAGAATTGGTTATTCGTTCGAGTTCTGTACGAAAATAAATGATTGAAAGGGTATAGAAATGCTGTATGGTCCGATGACTCACCCGCAGTTTTTACGTGCTTTAGCTGCAGCGGGGCATGGGTCAAAGATTTTGTTGGCGGATGGGAATTATCCTCACACGACGGGTGTGAATCCGAATTGTGAGTTGGTGAGTTTGAATCTTGCTCCTGGAATGTTAACGGTTTCGCAGGTTCTTGAGGTTTTGAAACAGACGATTCCAATTGAAAAAGCGGAGATCATGGTTCCAGAGGCGGATCAGGATCCGATTGAAATTCCAGCTCACGCGCAGTACCGTGAGGCTTTGCCTGATGTGGAGTTTGGTGAGATTGCGCGTTTTGCTTTCTATGATGCGGCTCGTAGTCAAGATGTTGGCATCATTGTGGCAACAGGCGATCAGCGTTTGTATGCGAATTTATTGTTAACAGTGGGGGTTCGTCACCCAGGAGAATGATTTTGTTATGAGGAATAGCGCTGTTCTGCATCGCGTTGAGGTTATGACATTAGGTGCAGTACGGCGCTATTTCGTTTTTTCATTATAGTTCGTTTGTTGTGGAATATATTTTTCAGATTTTTACCTTATTTTCAGGTGAAATAGGATGAAAATATGTCAGAGAGTGGGCTTGCGCACTTTCGTTTTATTATCTATTCTTAGGTAGAGCGAAAGATAAAACGATATAAAACGTAAATGTTTTTCTCGTGTGCACAAGGAGGTGGCATATGAATAAACAAGAACGTCATGCGACTATATTGGATCGCCTTGCCGCCGACGGAGAAGTCAGTGTCACCACGCTGTCAGAAGACCTTGGAGTTTCACCTGTGACAGTACGAGCAGCACTGTCAGAACTAGAAAAACTTGGCTACCTTGTTAGAACTCACGGTGGCGCACGACCTACCACATATCGCAATATCCGATTACGACAAACTGATCGTGTTGAACAAAAAGAACGTATTGCCGCGGCCGCGGCCGCAATGGTACGCGACGATGACCGCATTATGATCGAGGCGGGAACGACTTGTTCTCTGATCGTTAAACATCTTTCTGGGCTGCGTGGTGTACAAATCGTTACGAACTCGGTTCTTGTTTTCGCTAACGCCCGCTCAAATCCGCATTTCACATTAACGCTGACAGGCGGGCAATACAGACCAGAATCAGAATCCCTGGTAGGCCCGGTTGCTGAAAGATCTATTAACGCTTTCAACGCACGTATCGCCTTTTTAGGGACGGACGGTTTTAGTATCGACCGAGGTTTAACAACACAGCTAGTCGAAGGCGGACAAGTTGGTTCGCTGATGCGTGAACGCGCTGAACAGACATGGCTGCTTGCAGACTCGTCTAAATATGGACGAGCTGGTTTTGTGAGTTTCATGGGGATCGATCAGATCAGTGGAATCATCACCGATGATGAACTAGCTGTAGACCCTAGGGAAGAATTATCAGCGCGTACTCATATGCGCATCGTTTAGGAGGAAAATAATATGGCGTCCATCGTGGTGATGCCCCAACTGGGTAACTCCGTCGAATCCTGCATCATTATGTCGTGGGAGGTCGCAGTTGGTGACACAATCGCAGTTGACCAGACTCTCTGTTCCATTGAAACCGATAAAGCAACGATGGATGTTCCCAGCACAGAAGCTGGAACTGTCCTAGCGATTCTTGCGCAAGAAGGTGACGAGGTCCCTGTCAAAGACCCAATCTTGATAGTCGGTGAAGCAGGTGAAGACATCACTTCACTGATGCCAGCAGGTGCAGCCTCAGAAGAAACAGCAGCCCCATCAGATAAAACAGTTGACACCCCTCAAACGCAGGCCCCGGCAGCCCCAACGTACACCACCGGTGTGAATGATGGTGCTGTCTCACCTCGCGCACGTGTCCTCGCTGAACAATATGCAGTGGACACCGCCACCTTGACACAAGGCTCAGGTCCTCATGGGCGAATCATCGAACGCGACATTCAGGCCCACGTTGCCGAGCATCCGACACTCACTTCATCTGCGCGCGCTCAAGGCGGCCAGGCAGCACAAGGAACTGGTATCGGTGGACGAGTCACCACAGCAGATCTGAATAACGCGCCCGCACAAGAATCCTTTGTTACTGCTGCTCCAAGTGAAACACGTGAATTCCCCGGGGCTTCCACCTCTGCTCCGCTGAAGGGAATCCGCAAAGTTGTTGCGGAACGAATGATGGCTTCCCTGAATGAAACAGCTCAACTGTCCTACACCGTTACTGCGAATGCTGCTGGACTGTTGGCTATGCGTAAGAAGCTCAAGAATTCCGATGAAAGCCTCGGCTTGAACGGTATCACCATTGGAGACCTCGTAGGTTATGCCCTTGTACGTACCTTGACGAAGTACCCAACCTTTAACTCACACCTCGATAATGGCGTATTCACCACATTCGAGAATGTGCACCTTGGTTTTGCTGCGGATACTCCTCGTGGCCTTTTGGTTCCTGTTGTGCGCTACGCAGACACAATGACACTGAAACAGTTCTCAGCAGCCTCTAAGCAGCTTGCCTCAGAAGCTATCGCAGGAAATATCAACCCTGAACTACTTGGTGGTGGAACATTTACAGTGTCGAACCTTGGTAGCTTCGGAGTTGAAACTTTCACACCGATTATTAATCGCCCTCAAACAGCGATTCTTGGTGTGGCAGCGATTACGCCTCGCCCGAACGTGAAAGCAGATGGCTCAATTGGTGTTGAACAACGTATCGGATTCTCGCTTACAGCTGACCATCAAGTGATCGACGGTGCAGATGCCGCTCGATTCCTCCGTGACCTCGTGGCCGCGATTGAAAACATTGACGTCACGGTTCTGGCCTGACGCCTGATACAACACACAGGAGAAAACACAGATGACTGAGACTCACTTCGATGTCATTGTTCTAGGCGGCGGTCCGGGTGGATATCTTGCTGCTGAGCGCCTTGGACATGCAGGGAAGAAAGTTCTTCTTATTGAAGAAACAGCTCTTGGAGGAACCTGCTTAAATGTGGGATGTATTCCAACAAAAACCCTCCTCAATGGGGCAAAAAATTACATCCACGCTAAAGAAGCCAGCCAATTCGGTGTAGACGTAACAGGCGTGACCTTCGACTGGGCGCGTATGCAAGCCTGGAAAGAACAGGTAGTTGCAGGTCTTGTTGGTGGTGTCGGAGCCGCTGAACGTAAAGCAGGTGTCACCGTTATTCACGCGCGCGGACATTTCGACGGGCCCGGTCGTGTGAGCGCAGAAGGTACGACCTATACAGCAGAGCACGTCATTTTGGCAACGGGTTCAGTTCCTGTTATACCGCCACTGCCTGGCGTAGAAAATAATCCAGCGGTCGTGGACTCTACAGGAATCCTTTCGCTAGATGAGGTTCCTAAACGCCTTGCTGTCATTGGTGGCGGTGTCATTGGTGTGGAATTTGCTTCACTTTTTTCCACACTTGGCAGTGAAGTAACCGTAATTGAAATGGCTCCGGAAATCCTGCCTTTCATGGATAATGACATGGCCGCTCAATTACGAGGCGCAATGTCGGGCATTACCTTTGAATTAGGATGCCGAGTTGAAAGTCTAGACGGGGCTGCGGTTACCTACTCTAAAGACGGCGAGAAAAAAGTTATTGAAGCAGATGTCATCCTCATGGCGGTGGGGCGACGACCTGCAACACAAGGATGGGGCGCGCAAGAGAGCGGACTTGAAATAAACCGTGGCATTGTTGTCGATGACCGTATGCGCACGAATCTGCCAAATGTATGGGCCATCGGTGATGTGACAGGACGCTCCTTACTTGCTCATGCGGCATATCGGATGGGTGAAATCGCAGCGGCAAATATTCTTGATCCGCAAGCTCATCGTCGTGGTGAAGTGATGCGTTGGCATACAGTTCCGTGGGCCGTGTACTGCTTGCCTGAAGCTGCCGGTGTGGGACTTACCCAGTCACAAGCGCAGAAAGAAGGACGCGACGTCCTTATCGGAAAAGTTCCTGCACAGATGTCAGGCCGTTTTATTGCTGAAAATGGTTTCCGCGCGCCAGGATCCGCAAAAATTGTTGTTGATCCTCGCACACATCAGGTTCTCGGCGTTCATGTCCTTGGCGCATACGCTGCTGAAATGATTTGGGGTGCGCAAGCGATTCTTGAAATGGAACTGACCGTCGAAGACTTACGACAAGTCGTATTCCCACATCCAACGGTCAGCGAAGTCATTCGTGAAGCTGCGTGGGCTGTCAGTCTCTGAAATATAAACCCATTTCCACTGAAGGAAAGAAAAATGACGAAAACACTTATTGTTGATCCTGCAAAAGTACGTGCACGTGGTACTTTGAACTTGCCTGAAATCCCTTTGAATTCCTACGAATTTAACCTTGAAACCGAAGTGAATCGCTACGGTCAAGACGGGCTTGTGCGCATGCTGCACGACATGATTGTCATTCGCACATTTGAATCAATGCTTGATTCCATTAAAAAGACCGGCGAATGGGAAGGCGTCGCCTACGATCACAAAGGCCCGGCGCACCTTGGTATCGGACAAGAAGCCGCATACGTGGGCCAGTCTTTTGTTCTTAGCCCCGACGACCAATTATTTGGCTCTCACCGCTCCCACGGTGAAATTTTGGCTAAATGCTACTCCGCTATGCGTCAGATCGATGATGCCTCTCTTGAAAAAATCATGAAAGAGTTCCTTGACGGAGAAACACTGTCCTTTGCTGAAAAAATTGATTTCGCACATACGAAAGAACTGACTGAAAACTTCATCCTTTTTGGTGCGCTCGCAGAAATCTTCGCTCGTAAATCAGGCTTTAACCGAGGCCTTGGCGGATCAATGCATACATTCTTCCTGCCCTTTGGTTCATACCCGAATAACGCAATTGTGGGCGGTTCAGCTCCTGTCGCTAACGGTGCTGCCTTGTACAAGCGCATTAACCGTAAACCAGGCATTGTGGTGTCAAATATTGGTGACGCGGCAATGGCGTGTGGTCCTGTATGGGAAGCAATGAACTTTGCCACGATGGATCAGTTCTCTACATTGTGGCGTGAGGAGGACGGTGGCTACCCGCCGATCCTGTTCAACTTCTTCAATAACTTCTACGGTATGGGTGGGCAAACCTTCGGTGAAACAATGGGCTATGAAGTCCTCGCACGTGTAGGCGCCGGCCTGAACCCTGAAGCAATGCACGCGGAACGTGTAGACGGTATTAACCCGCTTGCAGTTGCGGATGCTGTGACACGCAAGAAGAAGATCCTCGAAGAAGGCCGCGGACCTGTCCTTATGGATACGCTGACCTACCGTTTCTCAGGTCACTCTCCTTCAGATGCCTCAAGCTACCGTGTACGTGACGAAGTTGCCCTGTGGGAAGAAGTCGATTGTATCGCTTCCTATTCTGATCTTCTGATTTCACATGGTCTGACCACGCAATCAGATATTGATGACTACACAGCAGCTTTCACCGAGAAACTGGTGAAGGTCCTCAAACTGGCAACTGATGAGGAAAATTGCCCGCGTGTTGCCGATGGCTACATCGAAACAGTCATGTTCTCCAACACTCCTGTTGAAGCAATGGACGAAGGCGAAGCCGAGATTGACTTGACTGACAATCCACGTGTCAAAGCCCTCGAAAAGAAGATCCGTAAGGCTGTTGACGACAATGGCAAACCGGTGTCGAAGATGAAGATGTTCCAGTTCCGTGACGCATTATTTGAGTCACTGGTTCACCGTTTCTCCATTGATCCCACAATGGCTGCTTGGGGTGAAGAAAACCGTGACTGGGGTGGCGCATTTGCTGTGTACCGTGGACTGACCGAAGCCCTCCCGTACCGTCGTCTCTTTAACTCACCGATTGCGGAAGCTTCCATCGTTGGTGCAGGTGTGGGCTACGCAATGGCTGGTGGACGTGCGGTTGTTGAACTCATGTACTGCGACTTCCTTGGTCGTGCAGGTGATGAAGTATTCAACCAGATGGCGAAGTGGCAATCAATGTCAGCTGGTTTGCTGAAGATGCCGCTGGTACTGCGCGTTTCGGTAGGTAACAAGTACGGTGCGCAGCACTCGCAGGACTGGACTGCTTTAACAGCACACATTCCAGGTCTGAAAGTATTCTTCCCCACCACTCCAACTGACGCGAAGGGTATGCTGAACCTTGCTTTGCGCGGAACAGATCCCGTGGTCTTCTTTGAAAGTCAGCTGCTGTATGACAAGGGTGAAGAATTTGAGCCGGAAGGTGTACCGACCGGATACTACGAAACACCTGAAGGCGAACCCGCTATCCGGCGCGAAGGCAGCGATATTACGATCGCAACAATCGGTGCAACCGTGTACCGTGCCCTCGAAGCAGCTGATATCTTGCAAGAGAAGTACGGAATGAGCGCTGAAGTAATTGATTTGCGTTTTATCGCTCCACTGAATTATGACAAACTGATTGCTTCTGTGAAAAAGACAGGGCGTTTGCTTTTGTCCTCTGACGCGGTTGAACGTGGTAATTTCTTGCACACAGTCGCAACGAATGTTCAATCTTTAGCTTTCGACGCTTTGGATGCTCCTGTGACTGTTGTGGGTTCACGTAACGGCATCACACCCGGACCTGAGCTGGAATCTTATTTCTTCCCTCAGCCTGAATGGATGATCGATGCGATTCATGAGCGTATCGTTCCTTTGCCGGGGCATGTTCCTTCAACGAACCAAACTGAAGGTGAACTCGCTCGTCGCAACCGACTGGGTATCTAACCCTTACTAGGGCTGAAATAGTCCTCTTTCGTGTGATTACCCTAGTCTGGCTGTGCCGCTGTCATAGTAAAAGTGACACAGCCAGACTCCCCTCCTTCTCCTATTCAATTTCAATGCCGGTACCTGTTTTCCCTGTGGAAGGCTTAACCAATGGAACCAACAAACGATCCTGCTCTTGCCCCCCAACAACGTCTCGACGCTTTACGAGAGGTTGCTGCGACGGAAGTATTCCCACAGTGGGTTCCAGAGTCCAATAACCATATTCACACCTGCTACTCGTTCAGTCCTTACACTCCCACGGGAGCTGCTTTAGGTGCTCGCAGAGCCGGTTTGCGTGTGGTTGGTTCAGTGGACCACGATTCTATTGCGGCAGCATCTGAAATGTCTGAGGCCACCAGAATTCTTGGCATGGGCTCCGTCACGGGTTTTGAATGTCGTGCCTTTTTTGATCCGAATGGTCCTTTTGCTTCGCGTAAGCTAAATAACCCTGATTCTGCGGGTATCGCATATATGACGGTGCAGGGTGTTCCTTCTCATGCGCGGCATCGTGTAGCTGAGTGGTTAGCTCCTCAACGCAGCGCTCGCTTGGAACGTACCCTTACGATGGCTCAGGCTGCGAATGACATCCTTGAAAGTTTAGGTTTGGAACCTTTCGATCCTCAAACTGACATGGTGGATATAAGTCAGTATGCAACTGGCGGGGGGATTACTGAGCGTCATCTGCTTTCTGCTATGGCGTCTGCTCTGATTCGTGGATTTGGTAAAGGTGAATCTTTAGTCAGAGGCTTGAAAGAGATGGGAGTGGTAATTCCTGCTTCGCTTGGTGGTTTGCTTGGTGATGAAGCAAATCCTCATGTGATGTATGACCTCCTTGGTGTGCTGAAATCCTCGTATTTGGAACGCATATACATTCAGCCGACAACAGAATGTTTGACAACGGAAGAAGTGGTTGCTTTTGCTGATTCGATCGGCGCCATTGCGACATATGCGTATTTAGGTGATGTGTCTGCCTCTCCGACGGGTGATAAGAAAGCAGAAAAATTTGAGGATGAATTCCTTGATGAACTGGTGGAAGCTGCCGCTGACCGCGGGTTGCGAGCGATCACCTACATGCCTCCGCGAAATACGTCTGAACAGTTACGACGAGTGCATGAGCTGGCGTTACGTTACGGGATGCTTGAAATTTCCGGAGTAGATATTAATCAGCCGCGTCAGTCATTTAACTGTCCTGAACTTCGTCGTCCGGAATTTGCTGATCTGAATGAGGCAACCTGGGCGTTGGTTGCTCATGAAGCTCTTGCGAGCGTAGACCCTGATTTGACCTTGTTGGGAACGCAGCGTCTGACACCTAACCGTCTAGCTGAACGTATTCGTCAGTATGCTCCGCTTGGCCGCGCTTATGCAGAGGGTGCGCAGGCATCTGATCTTGCTCAGCGTGCAACAGCAGTGTCGTGATGGTGTGCTGATACGACATGACGATTGGTGTCAAAGCAACAGATATCGCACATATGGGTCTGGCGTGGTTGTGAAAGATATGAGTTTGATCGGCTTGGATACGCTGAACGCATAGGAAAGAAAATATAACGACTTGAGTTATACCTCGTCAATGATGAAAGGAAAATAATGACTCACGCACCTGAAATTCGTGGCTTATTTTTAGAGGCGCTTGGCCGTCCGGTTATTGTGCGTCCCACAGATGCGCCTGCGGGCCTTACTATTCCAGATGATTTTTCGCAGGCTTCGCATGTTTTAGCGGGTGTTGAATTACCTGTTGTAGTTTCATATGGGGAAACTGCGTATGAGGTGACGGCTCTTTCGCGTGGTGAACGTGAGATTACTGGTCGTGTTGCTTTGGTGACCGGCGGGGCGCAGGGTTTTGGAGCTGAGATCGCACAGGGCCTTGTCAATCAGGGCTGTTTTGTCTATATCGCTGATTTGAATGGTGAAGGTGCTGCCGCAAAATCTGCGGAACTGGGGGCACATGCGACACATCCGATCACAGTGAATGTGGCAGATGAAGATTCTGTCGCAGCAATGGTTCAGGAAATTGAAAGTGTCACAGGGGGGCTTGACCTTGTGGTATCGAATGCGGGTATTGTTCGTGCCGGTTCTGTGTTGGAACAGGATGCTTCAGCTTTCCGCCTGTCAACGGATATTAACTATGTGGCCTTTTTCCTTGTAACGAAGCATTTGGGTGCTTTACTTGCGCGTCAACATTCAACAGCACCTACCTGGTTGACTGACATTATCCAAATCAATTCAAAGTCAGGTTTAGCTGGGTCGAATAAGAATGCCGCCTATGCTGGGTCCAAATTTGGTGGTATCGGGCTGGTTCAATCTTTCGCGTTGGAGCTTGTGGAATATGGCGTGAAAGTTAATGCGATTTGCCCTGGGAATTTCTATGATGGGCCTTTGTGGTCTGATCCGGAAAAGGGTCTGTTTGTTCAGTATTTGAATTCCGGTAAGGTTCCGGGGGCGCGCACAGTTGCTGATGTGAAAGAGTTCTATGAATCGAAGGTACCGATGCGCCGAGGGGCGACTGGTATTGATGTGTTGCGGGCAATCTATTACATCGTGGAGCAGGCTTATGAGACTGGGCAAGCTGTGCCTGTGACAGGTGGGCAGGTCATGCTGAATTAGGAGCATGCAGCAGGTCAGAACTTTCATTTCATGTTTTGAGGAGATTTTCTAATGACAACGTACCCTGAAAGTCAGTATGCGATTCAGATTGTCGGTGCTGATGATTTTATTGTGAATACTGAGAAACCTGTGGACGCGGTAGGTCCGCATCAGATGATGCTGAAAGTGGAGGCATGCGGTATTTGTTTCTCTGATACGAAGCTGCTTCATGCTTTTGATACACACCCACGGAAAGCGGAAGTAATTTCAGGTATTGATCCGCAGGCTTTGAAGGAAATCCCAGGTTATAAGCCTTCGTCGCTTCCAACAGTGCCCGGTCATGAGCCGGTGGGTCGAATTGTGGAGGTAGGCGATCAGGTTACGCACTTCAAGGTGGGGGATCGCGTGCTTGTCCAGGCTGACTGGAAGCATCTGCGTACTGCGAAGTCGAATGGGGCTTTCGGTTATAACTTTGAGGGTGCTTTGCAAGAATATGTGGTTCTTGATGAGCGCTGTGTGGTTTCACCTTCGGGTGAAGAATTCCTGATTCATGTATCAGAAGGTCCATCGGCTGCTGCAGTAGGTTTGATTGAACCTTGGGCAACAGTGGAAGGTTCATATGCTTGGCGTGAACGCAATCATGTTGCTGATGATGGTCGTTTGCTTGTGGTGGGTCAGGGCGATATTTCTGGACTTGTGGCAGAGCATGTTCCTGCGGAAATTGTCTCCGTTTCTGAGGCTGAAGCATTGGGGCTGGCCGATCAGACTTTCGATGACATCGTGTATTTTGGTGCGAATGCGGATGTGATTGAGGCTTTGTCATTGTTGCTGGGGACTCGCGCTGTCATGTGTGTGGTTCTTAGAGGGACGCAGATCGACCGTAAGGTGAGTCTGGATATTGGTCGTGTCCACTATGACTTCATACGTTTTTGTGGGACAACCGGTGATGATCCGCGCAATGGGTATGCATGGATTCCTGCAACAGGTGAGCTGCGTGAGGGCGATAGGGTTGCAATTATTGGTGCTGCTGGTCCTATGGGTCAGATGCATACGATGCGTGCGGTGACTTCTGGAGTATCAGGGATTAGTGTTGCCGGTACAGATGTGTCGGATGAGCGTTTAGAGGGCTTGCGTGCGGTTGTTGGACCGGTGGCAGCTTCGCGTGGGGTGCCGTTGGAAGTCATTAATACAGGGGTAACGCCTTTACAGGCGGGGTACACTCATCTGAGCTGTATGGTTCCTGTTCCGGCTTTGGTATCTCAAGCGGTAGATTTGGCAGCTCAGGGCGCTATTATCAATGCTTTTGCCGGTATTCCCGCGGGCACATTTGGTGATTTTGATTTGCAGGGCATTATTGAGCGCCACATTTTCATGCTGGGTACGTCAGGTTCAGATGTGTCAGATATGCGTACTGTGTTGCGTAAAATCGAGGACGGCATTATTGACACGACTATTTCACTGTATGCGGTGACGGGTATGGCTGGTTTTTCTGACGCGATTCATGCGGTGATGAACCGGACTTCTGGCGGTAAAATCATGGTTTTCCCGTCTTTGCATGATTTGGGGCTGACTCCGTTATCTGAGCTTGCTGATACTTTGCCGCAGGTTGCTGCATTGCTGAAGGATGGTTTGTGGACAAAGGAAGCAGAAGAAGCTTTACTTGCGACGGCTAGTTCTGAAGCGGTGGAGTCGTCACTGTGACTTTTTTCTGACCTGAGCGGTATTGCTTGTGGTTCTCAGAGCGTTTCGGGGGTGCGTTTCGGCGCACCCCCGACGTGTTTTGAGTTTTCAGGGGCACAAAGATGGGGGGAAGATTGTAGGTCAAAATGTGTTGCTGCTGGTAGGGAAGCGAAGTTTTGTAGGGTATGCGAAGCAAAGTTTTTTTGTTTTTGTTTTGGGCATCTTTGTTTTCGCTGCTCCTAGCACGGGTAAAAATTTACCCATTTTGCTCATATTTTGAAATTTTGCTTGACGTGTGTAAGGAAAACGCTTAGTCTGATCGTGATGCGTTGAGCGCGGCTCCGCAGTTGTTTTCTAGGGCTTTGCCTTACGCTTTGGTGGCATGCGTTGCCTGAGCATTTATTTTGTATTTGTTTCCGATGGAGGAAAACAATGAAGCGCATGCCGAGGATTCTTTTTACTTCAAAATTGGAATCTGAAGACAGCGTAATGAACATAAGTAGATATGCTGATGGTTCTCAAATTGATTCTTTTTCGGATCCTTGGCACAGGGCTATTGGAAGTATCAATGATTTGAGAACAAAGCGAATAAGCCCAAATATTGTGGAATGTTTGGGAACATACTCTGCCGGCGGTTACTACAGCACCACTGTCGGTTTTAGGGTCGAAACTCATGGGAATCAAGCTAGCATTTATGGTTTAGGGAGCTGATCGTATGCTGCATCCTTTAAAATCTTTCCTTCAGGTGCCTTTTGGTGAATATCTGATTTCGAATCTCTTGATATGGATTCTGATTTTCGCTGTCATCATTGGTGTTGGGGCACTGATTTTTTACTTCTATCGGGCGAATAAACAACAAAGGCGATTCTCCTCTGATGCCCCTGCACAGAAAGAAAATGAGTAATTCATTCATCATGACGTGTAATGATTTCGGAGCGACAATTTCCTCATAACAGAGCACAATCACCGCAACATGATTATCTGTGCTCCAATGACCTTGATCTAGCGTCCTCTATATAGAACCGTGCCGCCTCATACGTAATATGTGTACGAGGCGGCACGGTTCAAACTATTTCAATGGCTTATTGCCAATAGTCGAGTTTTTCGGTAATTCCGATGCGAGAGGCAACAAATTGAGGATTCACTCCTGCACGTTTTTGTTCTTCGTAGTCTTTAGCACATGCCAAAGCTTTAGATCCGAGTAACAAAATAACGGGAAGGTTAATTAATGCCATGCATCCCATGAGTAGGTCCCCGATATTCCACGCGAGGGAGAAATCCAATAGCGCGCCTGCAAAGACGAGTACAACAGCGAAAGCTCGGAAAGCCTGCAAAAGCCATTGCGGTGTTCCATGTGCACGGGTAAGGAAACGTAGGTTTACTTCGGCATAGTAGAAGTTCCCAATGATTGTGGTGAAAGCGAAAAGTACCAACGCAATTGTGGTGAACGGGAGCGCAAATTGGTGTAGGGCAGTTTCCATTGACTGAATAACCAGCGGTCCGCCTTTCAAATCTTCTCCCCCTTGAATACCGGATGACAGAATCAAGAAGGCTGTAAGGGTGCAGATAATCATGGTGTCAATAAAGACAGAGAGCATCTGCACAAGTCCCTGTTTAACAGGGTGCGAAACCGAAGCTGAGGCTGCTGCGTTTGGAGCGGAACCCACACCTGCTTCGTTAGAGTAGAGCCCTCGTTTAATACCAAGCATCATTGCCGAACCTGTGAAGCCGCCAAAGATCGCTGGGAAATCAAATGCGTTGGAAAAGATGGTTGAGAACATGTGCGGGACATTCCGCCAGTTCACGATGATGACGAATAAAGCAACGATGATGTAAATGGTTGCCATAACGGGGACCAGCAGGCTTGTAACGGTTGTGAGTCGTTTACTGCCTCCGAAAATTGATACTGCCATTGCGACAGCAAGAACGCCGCCGATGATGTAAGGGGTGAGTTCGGGGGTGTACCAGTCGTAGGCTGTGAAAGCTTCTGCGACATTGAATGAAGCTAAGAGGTTGAAGCCACCCATGTAGGTTGTAATGAGGGCGACGGCAAAAGTGATTGCGAGCCAGCGTTTTTTAAGGGCGCTTTCAATATAGTAGGCCGGTCCACCGATTGAATGATCGTCAGCGGTTTTACCTCGTTTTTTGTAGATCTGCGCCAGTGTTGATTCAACGAAAGCGCTTGCTCCGCCAAGGGTGGCGATGACCCACATCCAGAAGACCGCCCCGGGTCCACCGAGCGCGATTGCTGATGCGACACCTGTAATGTTGCCAACGCCAACTCGCGAGGCGGTTGAGACCATGAGGGCATGGAAAGAAGAGAGCTCGCCGCTGCGTTCGGGTCGTTCGGCGACTACTCGTATGGATTCTATGAAAAGGCGCAGGGGGAGTGCGCGTGAACGAATGAAGAAGTAGAGGCCTGTACCAATCAAGAGGGCTACCAATATATAGGTGTAAAGGTAACCGTTGATTTCACCAATGAGGTCGTTGATTTTTCCAGCGATTGTTTGGAAAAATGTCGTGTTTTCAGGTGAAAGCGAAAGCATAATGCACCTTTGTTTTGTCGATGTTTTTACTGTTCAGATACTTCGCGTGCCTAAGCAGCGGTGTAAAGCTAGAGAAATTGTAAAGCAATCATCATCTTTTATTGTAATTTTCGTATGTGTTGGCTGTGGCGTGCGGATCTGCGGTGTGGGTTGTTACGTATGGGGTTGTGTTGCCGCAGATGATGGCCGGGCAAGCGCTTCAGTGTGCCTTACTGTGCATGGGGTCGTGATTCCGTAGAGGGTGAGGGGAGGTATGTAAGTTGGCTGACTATTGGGAGTGGGTAAATAGGGCATCTTTTGTGCTGTGTCCACTAGGACGTAGGGAAGTTTTCTCAAAGCAGCAGAATTGGGATGTTATCTGTCCTATTAAGTTCGAGTTTCTTTGCGGTTTTGTGGACTTTTGCATGAAGTGCGTGAAGTCAATCAAATCTATGTGAGGCTGTGCCCTGTGCCCTGTGCCCTGTGCCCTGTGCCGTTGGAAAGATTTTTATTCTCTTTTTGCTGGAATTCCTAGGAGAGATGTAATGAAATAGTGTGGCCTGCGTTAAGTGGTGAGGAAGATTTTGGTGGAGTAGGCCTAAATTTTTGTGAGGCGTGGGTAACTTTTTTAGCATCCTTTTATGAGTGGTACATTGAGAAAATTCTGTGTTTGTAGGGGAATGAAAATTTAGTTCAGAAGTTCTTCTTTTTAGGGGTGACGAGCGTCGCAAATTTTGGTTTGACGTGTGCGTGGTGGGGTGGGTATTGTTTTTGTTTGTCGCCTGATGGGGTTTGCCGGTTGTGGTGGGTTTTGTTGGGTGGTGTGCCTGGCCTTGGTGCTGCGGGGTTTT